>JANMSC010000088.1:0-14342 GCA_031388885.1 Gemmatimonadales bacterium
CCATTGAGTTCGGCGGTCATGTCGTCGTCGACGGGATTGTCCTCGATGTTGAGCGAGTACTTGAAGCCCGAACATCCGCCCGGCAGCACCGAGACGCGCAGTCCGGCTGTGTCGGTGGCGACTCCGTCGGCCCCCATGAACTTGTGGACCTCCTGGGCGGCCTGATCGGTGATGTTCAGGACGAAGCCCTCGGGCAATGCCTGGATGGTCTGGCTCATCGTGATGCTCCGCAGTAGTGACGTGCCCTGAACATCGCCCCGACGGGGGCCAAGGTCAATAAAGGTGAACGTTTGCCCCGACCGGTCAGTTCCGGCGGGGCCGGGGCTCGGCGCCGGGAAAGAGGGCTCGCATGACGACGTCGGCCAGGGTTGACCGGATTGCCCCAAACCTCGGAGTGATGCGGGTCGGGTGGACCCGGTTGGTCAAGAGGACCACGACGATATCACGGGTCGGGTCCACCCAGATCGACGTGCCAGTGAAGCCGGGGTGTCCGAAGCTGCGAGCCGACATGATGGTCCCGGCGCTGCTCTGTCCGGATGGCGTGTCCCACCCGAGCGCACGCGACGAACCCGCGGGTCGATCCTGTCGAACGGTCCATGTCGCGAACGCCGCTGGTGGCTGTAGTGGTCCGGCCCACGTCCGCCTCGTGGCGCCGGCCAGCGCCCATTCGCCGAAGCGGAGCAGATCCTCGGCGTCGCTGAACAGGCCCGCGTGGCCCGATGCGCCCTTGAGTCGGGCGGCATTCTCGTCGTGCACCTCACCACGGAGCATCCGAGCGCGCCATGGGTCCTGTTCGGTAGGCGCGATGATCAACCGCCATGACGACGGCGGGAGGTATCGGGTTCGAGCGAGGCCAAGTGGGCCGGCGACGCGCTCGGCAAACAGGCGGTCGATTCGCTTGCCGTAAAGCGATTCGAGAATCGTCGCGAGCGTGATGGCGCCGAGGTCGGAATACACCATTCGCGCCCCGGGAACCGTATCGAGGTCGCTGATCAGGGTGCCCCGGATTGCGCCGGTGCGCCCCCGTGACTCGAGCCAGAGCGGGCGGTGCGCGGGAAGGCCGCTGTCGTGCAAGAGCAGATCGCGCACCAGCACGCGATCCTTTGCGCCAACGCCGCGCGCGAACGCGGGGAGGTAGCGCACCACGGGCGCGTCGAGGTCGAGCCGGCCTTCCTCGACAGCCATCATGGCGAGGGTCGTGAGTGCGATCACCTTGGTGAGCGACGCCATGTCATAGACCGTGCGACCATCAGGCCGCGTGCTGTCATCCTGGCCCAGCGCACCGGTGCCGTATACGAAACGCTCGCCGTTGATCGATACCGCGAGCACCGCACCCGGCGCGGCACCAGCCGCGATGGCAGAATCAAGGGCCTGCACTGCGGGAGCGAGGCGGGCGGCAAGCGGCGCGCTAAGCGGCAACGGTGCGGACGAGGGCGGCCGCGACGCGCATCCGGCGACCGTGCTCACCCCCGCGACGGCAACCGCGATGCGTGACGCCAGCGTGCAACTCACCTGGTCGCGGCTCGCTGCAGCCCGGTGCGGATCGGATACCCCGCAACCGGGGTCGGCGCGGTGCCAGTGATCGCCAGCCGGCCACCGAGCGCCCCGCCGACGGCCGTCTCAACCACCGGTGTGTTCGACCATGCGATGATGTAACTCGCGGCCGTTGGCACTTGCGCGATGATGTACGGTGATCCAAACGACACCAGCACCGTCGGCTTGCGCTGTGCGAGACTGGCAAGCAAGCTCGCGGCTATGGGCGACAGCCCGATCGTGCCGCGGTACGAACCCCACCGCACCGACGTCGCGAGCACGGTGTACGTCGCATTCCGGATGACGGAGTCGGCGCGAGCACGCTCCGCGGGAGTCGGATCGGTCGAAATCGTCACGGCCGACACGGTGTGCCCGGCGCGTCGCAGCTCGGCCGCCAACGCCGTACCGAGGGTGGCGTTGCCGTCGGCTACGGTGACCAAGGCGACCTGCCGCGGTCGGGCACGCAGTGAATCCACCGTACTCAGCGAGTCCCGGAGCAGCACCAGGCTGCGCTCGGTCACATCGCGCGCGATCGCCTTGAAGTCGCTTCGGCCGACAACGTCCGGGACCTTGGTCAGGTCCACCTCGCGCTGGGTGAACAAGCCCATACGCTCCTTGAGCTCCAGAATCTTGCGCACCGAGTGGTCGAGACGCGACGGTGTGATCCGGCCGCTCTCCACAGCACTGGTGACCGCACGAATCGCGGCAACCGGGTCGGCTGGCATCAGCAGCAGGTCGCTGCCGGCTTCGAACGCTCGGATGATGGCCTCGTCAGCGCCGATCTCCTTGACGATGCCACCCATGTCGAGCGCGTCGGTCGTCACCAGCCCCGTGAAGTGAAGCGAGTCACGAAGAATGCCGGTCAGGATGGCTCGCGACAGCGTGCCGGGGAGGCGAGAGCCTGGGTCGAGTGCGGGTAGCGCGATGTGGGCCGACATGACGGCGTCCACTCCGGCGTCTATCGCGGCCCGGAATGGCACCAACTCGAGCGAATCGAACCGCGCCCACGATCCGGCGATTGTCGGCATCGCGAGATGGGAGTCGATTTCGGTGTCGCCGTGGCCGGGGAAGTGCTTCGCGGTGGAAAGAATCCCGCCATCGCGCATGCCGCGCACCGTGGCGGCCACGAGGCGTGCAACATCTCGCGGATCAGCGCCGAACGATCGGGTATTGATGATCGGGTTGTTCGGATTGTTGTTGACGTCTGCGACCGGCGCGAACGCCAGGTGCACCCCCACGGCGCGCCCTTCAAGGGCGGTGATGCGTCCGAGCTGGAAGGCGTCGTCGGTACGGCCCGTGGCTGCCACCCCCATCTGGGTTGGAAACCCGGTCCCCGCTGGGATCCGGAGAACCACGCCGCCCTCGAAGTCGGCCGAGATCAGGAGGGGGAGTGGCGCTCGACGCTGGAGTGCGTTCAACTTTGCAGCAATGTCGAGCGGCGTTCCGGTCGAGATGATGATTCCGCCGACCTCGAGCGAATCCACCCACATGATCGCTCGACGCATGGTGGGATCATCGGATGGGACGTAGTCGCCGAGCAGCCATGGCATGACGAGTTGCGCCACTTTCTGGCGGGTTGACAGCGTGCGCAGGAGGCTCGCAATGCGCTCCGAGGGCGCCGCGACGAGCTCCACGGGCGGTGGATCACGAGTCGGCTGTGGGCCGACCGTACGCGGGATGCGCGGCGCACACGACGCCACGAGCAGCAAACCCACGAAAGCACGGATGGGACGATGAGGCACGGGCTGATCGCGATCGGATGGTGGGGTAGCATGGCGACACTGGTCGTCGCCTGTGAACGTCCGGCGAGGCCGGCAGGTTCGGTGCCCCGCGAGGAACCGGCGGCGCCTTCCAGCGGCCCGGCGGTGGTGCGCCCTGGGATCGACGTGTTGCTCGACGATTCGATGTCGCTACTGCGTGGCCGTCGCGTGGGGTTCGTCACGAACGTCAATGCCGTCGACCAGCGAGGTCGCAGCGCGATCGCGAGGCTCCGCGAGGCCAACGTCGAGCTTGTCGCGCTGTTCGGCCCGGAACACGGGCTCACCGCAACTGCGGCACCTGGCGAAAAGGTTGCGTCCACGGTGGACAGCGCGACGCGGATTCCAATCTACTCACTCTATGGCCAGACCTGGGCGCCGACCGAAGAGATGCTCCGAGGGATCGACCTGCTGCTCGTCGATCTTCCTGACGTGGGGGCACGCTACTACACCTGGATTGCGACGACGATTGAAGTGATGAAGGCGGCCGCACCCCGCCGCATTCCGGTCGTCGTGCTCGACCGCCCAAACCCCATCACCGGGGTGATGCAGGGAAACATTCTCGACACCGCCTTTACGTCTGCCGTCGGCCGGCTCGCGGTTCCGATGCGGCACGGCCTGACGCTCGGCGAACATGCCCGGCTCGCGCGTCACGATCTCGATATCGCAGTAGACCTGCGAGTGATTCCCGCAGCGGGATGGCGTCGCACCATGGCGTTTGATCAAACTGGGTTGCCGTTTCTGCCGCCGAGTCCGAACCTCCGTGACCTCGACGCACTCTACCACTACACGGGGACGTGCTTGTTCGAGGGTACGGCGTTGTCGGTCGGGCGGGGAACCGACGCCGCGTTCCATCAAGTCGGCGCACCGTGGCTCGACACCGCCGCCGTCGTTGCCGCGATGCGCGCCGCGAATCTTCCGGGCGTGGAGATCCGCGGCGTGGTGTTCACGCCGAGACGGCCCGGAGACGGCAAGTTCGCCGACACCACGGTGGTGGGTGTGCGCCTCGTGATCACCGATCACGAACGATACGATCCAGTGCGCACCGCGGTTCATCTCCTTGCGGCCATTGGTGCCATGCATCCCGACCGGATTCGAATCGGCGGCTCATTCGACCGACTCGCTGGTGGTCCCGCGCTCCGAACTGCGCTGTTGCGACGCGACCCGCCGGAACGGATTCTCGCGTCGTGGCAACCCGCGCTCGCCGCCTTCCGCGTGCGAGTCCAACCGTTCCTCCTCTACCATTGATGCGACCCATGAATGCGATCACGCGAACGTGTTGGATCCTGTTGGCCGCTGCGTGCGGACAAGCCGAGCCGGCGCGTCAGGCCGAAGCCGGAGTCAGCCCGGGAACCAGCACGGGTGCGCTGACGAGTCGGACCGATTCGACGGCCGGGTATGCCGTGACGGTGGTGAGCGGTGAGCCGCCACAGGGGGCGGCCGAGCTACAGTCCACGATTCGCGGCGACCTGCGCGCCGTGCGATCGGTGCTGGTCGATCCAGCGGGCGGCGTCTGGGTGCTCGACCACGGCGCCAAGGTGGTAGCGCGCTACGACGACACCGGCGCGCGCGTCGCGACGCTCGGCCGGTCGGGCATCGGTGCCGGCACATACACCGATCCGTATTCGCTCGCGTGGGCCAACGGCGACATCATGATTTATGACCCCGGTGCGTCGCGCGTCGGGCGCTGGCGAACGGACGGCGGGTGGGTCGGATCGTGGAACGCGGTGCCGATCACTGGCGGCGCAAACGCCCGATTCTTCGCGAGCGGGTCATCGGGATCGGCATGGTTGTTTCAGTTCTCATTTCTGCCAAGCGGTCAGCCTGCCCCAGCCTTTGCGCGCTACCCGCTTACACCAACCGGCGACGTACGATGGATTCCGCCGACCGAGCGCGGGGCGATCGAGGGCATCGTGATCTGCCAGGACGGTGCCAACCTGCGGACATTCCCGACACCGTTCTCCCAGGGTGAGGTGTGGCATCCCTCGATGGACGGCCAACTCCATTACCTGCGGGGCGTGGACTACCGGATCGCAACGATTGATAGTGCAGGTGACACCCTGAGCGCGGTGCATCGACTGGTGCCGCAGGCGACGATCAGCGACGCCGAGTGGCAAGCCGCGAGCGGCGAACTGACCGCCTATCGAGCGGCCAACCCGGCAGCGCGCTGTGATGGCGGGTTCATGCGCCCCACGGGCAAGGCGGTAGTTCGCGCCCTCACGCTGGACGACCACGGACGCCTCTGGGTCGAGCGAATCATCGCCGACGGCGCGCTGTGGGAGGTGTGGGAAGGAGCCCGGCTCGTCGGGGCGATTCCGGGGATCCAACGCGACCCGTCGGTATCGGTTGATATCCGTGGCGATCGCATGGCGGTGCTCGGCCGGGGCGCTGATGGCGCCTCCGAGGTGCGGGTGTACCGGATCAGCGGGATCTGACAGCGCTTCTCCCTTCTCCGTTCTCAGTTCGTGGGTTAGGTTTTCGGCCCATTCCGCCGCCTCTCGCAGGGCGGCGGACGCGTTCGAACGACCGGGCTGGGGGCGTGTGACGGAACTTGTTCCAGAGGTGGTGAAGCGCGCCTACCTGAACAGCACGGCCCCGGCGGTCCGGGTCCTGTTGCGCGCTGGCGTTACCCCGAACACCCTCACGACCGTGGGTGCGCTCCTCATCCTTGTTTCGGCCGTCGCGTTCGCGGTCGGCTCGATCCGACTGGGCGGCGGGTTGTTGCTCCTGAGCGGCGTGCTCGACACGTTCGATGGGCAGGTGGCACGCGAGGGTGGCCTGACCACCCGATTCGGTGCGTTTTACGACTCCACCCTCGACCGGGTCGGTGACGGCGCCACGATGATCGGCATCGCCGCGTACCTGATGCACGCGGTCGATGTCCAGTGGCGCGAGTTCGCCGTCCTCGCGTGCATGGTCGGCATCCTCTCGGCATTACTCGTCTCGTACATGCGCGCCCGCGCCGAAGGCCTTGGCCTCGAGTGCAAGGTCGGCATCGTGCAGCGCGCTGAACGAATCATCGGCCTCGGCCTCCCCACTCTGCTCCTTGGGGCGGGGCCCCGTGGTCTGGTGCTGACATCCACTGTGGTTGTCATCACCGTCCTGTCGCTCATTACGGTCGGCCAGCGCTTTGTGCATGTGGCGCGCGCGACTGCGAGCACCGACATCAAGTGAAAGGAATCCTGCGTGGCTGACAAGATGGTCCGGACGATTGCGCCGGCGGAAGGCAAACTCGGAGTCCTGTGCGTCGGCCTCGGTGCCGTTGCATCGACGTTCATCGCCGGTGTCGAGCTGACGCGACGCGGCCTCGCGAAGCCCTATGGGTCGCTCAGCCAGTTGGCGACGATTCGCCTGGGCAAGCGCACTGACGCGCGGTCGCCACTGATCAAGGACTTCGTGCCGATCACGTCGCTCGACGACCTCGTGTTCGGCGCCTGGGATCCTGTGCCGGACGATGCATACCAGTCGTGCCTCCACTGCGGCGTGTTCGACAAACACGAACACGTCTTTCCGATCAAGGATTTTCTCGAGACGATCAAGCCGATGCCGGCCGTGTTCGACCAGAACTACGTCAAGCGTCTCGTGGGCGTGAACGTCAAGTCTGGCAAGACCAAGCGTGACCTGGCCGAGCAGCTCCGGCAGGATATTCGTGACTTCAAGGCAAAGCACGGTGTTGCCCGCATGGTGATGGTGTGGTGCGCCTCGACCGAGATCTTCATCGTGCCGGGCGCTACGCATCAGTCGCTCGAGGTGTTCGAGAAGGCCATGGAATCGAATGATCCGTCGATCGCCCCGTCGATGCTCTACGCCTGGGCGGCGCTCATGGAGGGCGTCCCGTTTGCCAATGGCGCGCCAAACCTTACGTGCGACATTCCTGCGATCGAGGAGCTTGCCCGGGCCAAGGGCGTTCCGATCGGCGGCAAAGATTTCAAGACGGGCCAGACGATGCTGAAGACGGTGCTCGCCCCGATGTTCAAGGCACGCATGCTCGGCGTGGCCGGGTGGTACTCGACCAACATTCTGGGCAATCGCGACGGCGAAGTGCTTGACGATCCCGAGTCGTTCAAGACGAAGGAAGAGTCGAAGCTCGGGGTGCTGGAACACATCCTGCAGCCCACGCTGTATCCCGACCTGTATGCCAACATGTACCACAAGGTGCGGATCAACTACTACCCGCCGCGTGGTGACAACAAGGAAGGGTGGGACAACATCGACATCTTCGGGTGGTGCAACTACCCGATGCAGATCAAGGTCGACTTTCTGTGTCGCGACTCGATCCTCGCGGCGCCGTTGGTTCTCGACCTCGCACTGTTCTTCGACCTGAGCCAGCGTGCCGGCATGTCGGGCGTGCAGGAATGGCTGTCGTTCTACTTCAAGAGCCCCCAAACGGCCCCCGGCCTGTATCCCGAGCACGACCTGTTCATTCAACACACCAAGTTGAAGAACACGCTGCGCTGGATGATGGGCGAGGACATGATCACTCACCTGGGGCAGGAGTACTACCAGGACCGGTGAAGTACTTTCACCGCACCAGCGCGACGCCAGACGCGGTCATTGCAAGTGCCGCGGTGTTCTTCGGTGGGCGACTCACGCCCACCGTGGAAATGCCGCGTCGTCGCAGCTTCGCCAGTTCGCTCGGGACGATCCGCATCGACGTGGCGGCCGAAGGCGGACACTACACCCTCGTCACCGTGCAGACCGACCAACCCGCAGAGAGTGAGCTCGACCGGCTCGCCAAGCGCTTCCTCGGCGAGGTCTATCGCCTCGCCAAGCCCCACCACGTGCTGCGCGGGTCGTACTAAGAAGGGAGAAGGGAGAAGCGAGAAGCGAGAAGGGAGAAGGGAGAAGGGAGAAGGGAGTAGTAACCGTTACGACTCTCGTTTGGCTTGACCCAACTCCCGGCCGGGTCGAAGTTTCCGCGCTTGGTGACCCCTACGCGAGGCAACTTGATCGGCATGGCTGTTCCCAGCACCGCAAGCACGATTCCCGCCGGCCTTACCCGCGACCAGCTTCTCGAGCTGTACCGCTGGATGCGCTTGACCCGAACCCTCGAAGAGCGACTCGTTGCGTTGTATCGCCAGACCAAGGTGGTCGGCGGGCTCTTTCGCTCGCTCGGGCAGGAAGCCTGTGCGGTGGGGTCGGCGTACGCGCTCGAGCGGCGCGATGTCCTGTCGCCCCTGATCCGCAATCTCGGGTCGATGCTGGTGAAGGGCGCCGAGCCGCTCGAGATCCTGCGGCAATACATGGCCAAGGGTGATTCGCCGACGCGCGGTCGGGAACTCAACATCCATTTCGGCGATGTCGAAGATCGCAACTTCGTCGGGCAGATCTCCCACCTCGGCGACATGGTGCCCGTGATGGCAGGCGTGACGCTGACGTTCAAGATGCGAGGCGAACAGCGCGTCGGCCTGGTGTATGTGGGCGACGGCGCAACGAGCACCGGTGCGTTCCATGAGGGGATCAATTTCGCTGCGGTGCAGCGCTGCCCACTGGTGGTCGTCGTCGAGAACAACGGTTACGCCTACTCGACCCCCACGTTCCGGCAGACCGCCGCTGCGCAGTTCATCGACAAGGCGATCGGATACGGCATCCCTGGCGTGCGCGCCGACGGCAATGATGTACTCGACGTCTACCGCGTCACCAAGGATGCCGTTGATCGCGCGCGGAGCGGTGGCGGCGTGACTCTGCTGGAGATGTTGACGTATCGCAGGAAGGGTCACGCCGAGCACGATAATCAGAGCTACGTGACACCGGGCGAGATCGAGCGATGGGCGGCCACCAACGACCCGATCGACCGCTACCACAAGCGGTTGACTGAAGAGTTCGGATTCACCGTCGATGCGCTGAGCGCGGTGGACGACGAGGTGCGCGTGCTGGTCGATGCCGCGACCGACCAGGCCGAGCTGTCGCCACCGTGCGATGGATCGGACGCGCTGCGTGGCGTCTATCTCGATCCGCCGGAGATGCCGCGTCTCTGGTACCGTGAAGGAATCGAGAACGCGGTGACCGGACATGAGCGCCCGGCGAGCTGGGGGACGCACGATGTCTGAGATCACGTTTCTCGAGGCCATTCGCGAGGGCATCGCCGAGGAGATGGCGCGCGACGAGAGCGTGTTCTGCCTGGGCGAGGACATCGGTGCGTTTGGCGGGGCGTTCAAGGTCACAGAGGGGCTGCAGGCACGGTTTGGCGAGATGCGTGTCATCGACACGCCGATCTCGGAAGCCGGAATTGTCGGCGCCGCCGCCGGCGCCGCACACTACGGTATGCGGCCGGTGGTCGAGATGCAGTTCATCGATTTCGTCTCGTGCGCATACGACATGCTGACCAACTACGTCGCGACGGCGCGATACCGCGCGTTCCTGCCGTGCCCGATCGTGGTGCGCGGCCCGTCGGGTGGTTACGTGCGTGGCGGACCGTTCCATTCCCAGAATCCCGAGGCGGCATTCCTTCACACGCCCGGGCTCAAGATCGCCTATCCTGCGACGGCCGAAGACGCGAAAGGGATGATCAAGGCGGCGATTCGGGACGCCGACCCGGTGCTCTTTTTCGAACACAAGTATCTCTACCGGCGGATCAAGGCGACGATGCCGGCCGGCGATCACGTGGTGCCGCTTGGCAAGGCGCGTGTCGCCCGTGCAGGCACCGACGTCTCGATTGTCACCTACGCGGCCACTGTCTGGAAGGCGCTCGAGGCGGCCGAGGAACTCGCCCGCGATGGCATCTCGGTCGAGGTGATTGACCTGCGGACGCTGCTGCCGCTCGACAACGATGCGATCGTTGCAACGGTAAAAAAGACCAACCGGGTGCTTGTGGTCCACGAAGACACGGTGACCGGCGGAATTGGGGGCGAAATTACGGCGCGGATCAACGAGCTCTGTTTCGAGTGGCTCGATGCACCCGTGCGTCGGGTGGCCGCGCACGACGTGCCGCTACCGTACGCGCCGCCGCTGGAAGACTTTGTGTTGCCGCAGACTTCGGACATCGTGCGCGCGTGCCATTGGCTCGCCGCCTACTGACGACGGTTCAACGAAGGAGCTGGTGATGGCCCGTATCGACGTGATCATGCCACAGATGGGCGAATCGATCACCGAAGGCACGATGTCGAAGTGGCTCAAGCAGGTCGGCGATGCAGTGAAGCGCGACGAACCGATCTTCGAGATTTCGACCGACAAGGTCGACGCCGAGATTCCGGCGCCAAACGCTGGGGTGCTCGCCGAGGTGCTGGTGACCGAGGGCCAGACGGTCGCCGTCGGGACGATCGTCGCGCGCATCGAAACGGATGCCGGTGCCGCGGGCGTGGGGGGCGTCGCGGGCGGAACGACGGGCGAAGCAAGCTTCGCCCCTACGGCGCCCGCCGCACGCACGCCCGCACCCACGCCACCGCCCGCACCCGCACCCACGCCGGCACCCGTGCCCGTGCCCGCGCCGGCGCCTGCACCCGTCACCCCACCGGCCGTGCCGACCACCACCGGTGATGAATCCGCCGACGAGCGCCTCAAGCGCAAGTCGACGCCGCTCGTGCGCAAGATGGTGGAGGAGCACGGCCTTGATCTTGGTGTCATTCCGGGCAGCGGTTCCGCCGGCCGGGTGACCAAGCAGGACGTGTTGACGTTTCTCGAGACCGGTACCAAGCCGGGGGACGTCGCTGCGCCGCAAGCGGATGGCAGCGTCGCCGCTCCGGCCGCGGTGACGGTGACGTCAACGCCCGTCGCTGCGGCTGGATCGTCGAGCAACATTTCGTTGCCGCCGAGTTCTCCTGTCGCTGTCTGGGAGGGCGACCGGGTCGAACCGTGGACTCGCATCCGCAAGCTCACCGCCGACCACATGGTGCTCTCTCGCCGAGTGTCGGCGCACGTCAATTCGCTCATCGAGATCGACTTTTCACACGTGGCTGGCATTCGCAAGTCGCTTAAGGCCGGCTTCGCCGAGCGGGGCGTCAACCTCACGTTCCTGGCGTTCATCGTGAAGGCGATTGCCGACAACCTGCGCAAGCATCCGGTGGTCAACGCCGCCGTGTCGGGCGATCACACGATCTACCGGCGCGACATCAACGTCGGCATCGCGGTCGCGCTCGATTGGGGGCTGATCGTCCCGGTGGTCCGCCACGCCGACGAGCTGTCGCTCCTCGGCATCGCGCGCGCCGTGCAGGACCTCGCTGATCGCGCACGCAACCGCAAGCTCGCACCCGACGATGTGCAGAAGGGGACGTTCACGATCACCAATCCTGGTGGCTTCGGCACGTACGTGGGGACGCCGGTGATCAACCAGCCGCAGGTGGCGATCCTGGCGATCGGCGCGATCGAAAAGCGCCCGTCGGTGATCACGCTGCCCGATGGCAGCGATGCAATCGGCATTCGCACCAAGGGAATGTGTTGCCTGGCGTACGACCACAGGATCGTCGACGGCGCCGACGCCGACCGGTTCCTGGCCGACGTGCGGCAGACGCTCCACATGTTCCCGGAGCAGCAGGGATGACATGGCGCGGGTGCTGACCGCCGTGAGGGTCAGCGTCGGTGCGGAGCAGACCGACGAGTGGCTCGCCACGCTCGCCATACTCGCCGTGACGCTCGCGGCACGGGGCCAGCGCGTGTGGGTTTTCCGGCGGGACGACGTCGTCGGCGAGTGGCTCGAGTTCACCGAAGGGACGGATGAGGCGTCGCATCGTTCGCGTGGACCAGCCGACGCTGCGGAAGCGGCACTCGAGACGACGCTGCGTTCGCTCGCCCGGTACGACGATGGCACAGCGGCGGCGCGTTGGCGCGAAGTCACGCTCGCCGAACACTGAGGAGTGATGATGGCACGACGAATTACCGATGACGATGGCAATGCGTGGGACGCGGCGCCAAGCGGCGCGGTGACGCAGTACGACAATGATGAGTTGTCGCTCGAGTTTCGTCGCGTTGACGGACCGGTGCGCGAACGTCGCTTCGTGCGTTACTCGCCGCAGGGCGCGAAAATGGGCGAATCCGCGTTCGAGGAGTTGAGCGACACGGCGCTCCTGGCGTTGTGGCGCCGCTCCCAGGTTGCCTGGACATCGCCCGATGGAGGCTACGCCAGCCCGGCGTGACGTGATCGACCTCCACTGTCACTCGACGGCCTCCGACGGTCTCCTCGCGCCAGCCGTCGTGGTGCGCCACGCGGCCGATTGCGGCCTGAGCGCCATCGCCCTCACCGACCACGACACGACCGCCGGATTGCGGGAGGCGATGCGTGAGGGCGAAGCGCTCGGCGTGCGCGTCATCGGCGGCTGCGAGTTCTCGGTGGCGGCGCGTTGGGGCGAGATGCACCTGCTCGGGTACTTTCTCCCGGTCGACGATCCCGCCCTGGAAGCCTTCCTCCACGATGCGCGCGACGATCGCAACCGCCGCGGTCGCGAGATGGTGACACGGTTGAATGGGCTGGGGCTGCGAATCGGGTTTGACGATGTTGCCCGGGCGGCCGCGGGTGGTGCTGTGGGTCGGCCCCATGTTGCGCGGGCACTGCTGGAGCTCGGCCACGTGCGAAACGTGCAACAGGCATTCGATCGCTACATCGGACGTGGTCGTCCGGCATTTGTCGAGAAGGCGCTGCCAGCACTCCGCGACGTGGCCGACATGGTCCATCGCGTTGGTGGAGTCGTCTCAGCCGCGCACCTCAAGCAGTTCGGCACGGTGACCGAACTCACGGTCATGCGCGACGACGGACTCGACGCGGTGGAAACGCGACACCCCAGTCACGACGGCGAGACCGTCGCGGTGATCACCGACGCGGCGGTTGCCCTCGACCTCGGTCGCTCCGGTGGATCGGACTGGCATGGCGAAACCGACGTTGTCGGCACACACGCCCGTCTCGGCTCGCAGGAGATTCCTGACGATTGGCTCGACGCACTTCAGGCGCGACGGCCACCGGTCCAGTCGGCGTGAGCATCGACCTCAGCGGTCGCGTGGCGCTTGTCACCGGTGGTGCCCGGCGGCTGGGTCGCGCCTTTGCGACAGGGCTTGCGTCGCGGGGGATGGACGTCGCCGTTCACTACGGCGCGTCGTCGGACGACGCTGACGCCGTGGTCGCGGAGATCCACGCGCTCGGTAGACGGGCGGTGGCGTTCAGCGCCGACCTGCGAGACGCCGCCGCGGCCGCTGCACTGCCGCAGCGAGTGGTTGACGAATTCGGGCGACTCGACCTGCTGGTCAACTCGGCGGCGGTGATGGAACGCCTCACCGTCGAAGACACCACCGTCGAGCAGTGGGACGCCATCGTCAACCTGAACCTCCGGGCCCCATTCTTCCTTGCGCAGCAGGCCGCTCCGCACCTCCGGCGCACTGGTGGGCGCATCGTGAACATCGCCGACCTTGGCGGACTTGAGCCGTGGCGCAACTATGCGGCGCATTCGATCAGCAAGGCAGGGGTCGTGATGCTCACGAAAGTGCTTGCCGTGGCCCTCGCGCCCGACATCACGGTCAACGCGATCGCGCCCGGCACCGTGCTGGTACCCGACGACTACGACGACGAACGCCGCGAATTACTGAGCGAAACAACGCCGCTCAAGCGAATCGGCACGCCCGACGACGCGGTCAAGGCGCTGCTGTTCCTGGTGGAGCACGGCGACTTCATCACCGGAGAGACGCTCGTGGTCGATGGCGGGCGGCTCCTCCGGCGATGATCACCCTGGGCGACGTCGTCATCATCGGCGGCGGCTGCTACGGCTCGTTCTACACCGCGCAACTCGAGCGTGCCCGTCGCGACGCCATCATCTCCTATCACAACCTGCTCGTCGTCGATCGCGACCCCGGGTGCCACGTTGCTGCACTGGAGGCGCACGACGACCGTCATGTGCTGGTACAGGAATGGGAGCCATTTCTCGATGAGTGGCTTGACCCAGCACTTCGGCGGATTGATGCCGAGCCCGACATGATCGTGCCGTCGCCCTTGATGCCACACCTGATGGCGAACTGGATCATGCGCCGTGCTCGCGACAAGTGGCCCGATCGCGACGTCGCAACGGTTGCGGTCGATGCGTCACTTGGCACGCCGTTCGACCGGCTGCATCCCGCGGACGGCGTGCGGTACGTGTC
>JANMSC010000121.1:0-1925 GCA_031388885.1 Gemmatimonadales bacterium
GGCTCAAGCGGATCGTATTGCTCGACGTTTTCGCCATCGCGTCATTCTTCGTGATCCGGTTGCTCGTGGGTTCGGCTGCGGTGCAGGTGCACCCGTCGGTCTGGTTGCTCCTGTGCGGTGGGCTGCTGGCGCTCTACCTCGGGTTCGCAAAGCGGCGTCACGAACTGGCCGTCCTGGGCGAATCGTCGTCGAGTCATCGCGGCGTGCTTGCCGACTACAGCGCACCGTTTCTCGACCAGCTCTCCGCGGTCCTTCTCGCTGTCACCGTAGTCTCGTACTTGATGTACGCGCTGACGTCCGACACCGCAGCCAGGGTTGGGTCTGAGGAACTGAGCTACGGCGTGCCGTTCGTGCTCTACGGCGTGTTCCGGTATCTCTTTCTCGTGCACAAACGGGACCTTGGCACCCCGACCGAAACGGTCCTCGCTGATCGGCCCCTTCTCGTGACGGTCGTGCTGTGGGGCGCGTACAACGTGTGGGTGCTGTACCGTCCACAGTGAACTACACCCCTCGTTCGACCACAGTGCGGCTCTTCCTGACGGTGTGGCTCGTCTACGGGGCGCATCTCACGTCCAACGTGGTGCGCGAGACATACCTCGCCATCGCCATCGGCGACCGGCTCTCAGTGCGAGTGGATCCGTTCGTTGGGCTTCACCCGGACCTGTTCACGATCCCGGGGCGAGGCGGTTACATCAACAGCAACCCCGGCGCCTCGATGCTCGGCGCCGTTCCGTACGCGATGGCACGGCCATTGATCGCCGGGCTCTTTGCGGTCCGGCCGGAACTTGCAGCACCAAAACCGCCAGCGTCATACAGTGATTCGCGCCCGAATCGCACGCGGTTGATGAATGAGATGCGAGCTCGCGGCCTCGACGTGCGACTCGCGCTTGCCGCCATCGTGACACAGCTCGGACTCATGGCGCCGGTAGGTGCTCTCGGCGCAGTACTGATGTTTCTGTACCTCCGGGCGCGACTTGGTGTAGACGATCGCACTGCGACATGGCTCGCCTTGCTATACGCGTTCGGTACGCCGGTGTTTTTCCGTTCGGGGTTCCTGAACCAGAATGTCCTGCTCGCGCATGCGGTCTTGGGCGCCTGGATGATCCTGACGTGGCCAGGCGCGCGGGATGATGATCGGTCAAGGAACAGGCGATGGGCGGCGGTCGGCGGACTGCTCGGGTTCGGACTCGTGCTCGACTACAGTGCTGCGCCGCTGGCCGTTGTGTTCGGCTGCTGGGCGCTGTTGGAAGGATTCGCGGGCGGCGGCATGTCGGCAGCGATCCGCCGCGGTGGCGCCTGCGTGGTCGGGTCGACCATTCCAGTGCTACTGCTCCTGGGCTACCAGTGGCTGGCGTTCGGGAGCCCATGGTACCCGGCGCAACGGTACATGCCCGACACGTCACTGAGTGTTGTTGGGTGGAACGGCTTCTCGGAACCAACGCTCGATCTGCTCTGGCGCAACCTGCTCGACCCGCGATATGGACTGTTCGTGTTCTGTCCGATGCTGGTGGGCGCGCTGGCTGCACCGCTGATCGTCAGACGTGGCGCACCATCGAACGTCCGCACTGAGACCGCAGTGGCGTTACTGGCTGCTGCAGCGCTCTGGGTCTTCAGCAGCGCAAACCAGTTCGCGCACTTGCAATGGAATACCGGCGTGCGGTACATGGTGCCTGTGGTGCCGCTCCTGTTTCTGGCGCTCGTGCCGGTGCTGCTCACAATGCGGCCGCGGCTTCGTTGGATGTTGATCGGGCCCACGCTGGTTATTTCATTCGCCGTGTCGATGACCCGGGAAGACCCGCTGACCGCCGTTAGAATGCTTCTCACCGACGGGCCGGTGCTCCCGATGCTGGTGGTGCTTGGCAAAACTGCCGCGGCCTATGCACCCTTCATGGCGGGGGGCGTGCAGCCTTGGGGATACATTGCTG
>JANMSC010000198.1:0-4435 GCA_031388885.1 Gemmatimonadales bacterium
CGGTTGAGGAACTCGGGCCGAAAATGAGCCCGGAGCTCGCTCAGCACTCGTGCTTCGACGTCGATCCAGCTCACCGGATCGTACGTTCCCGCGTCGAGGATGTGGCGGCTCCCAAGGTTGCTGGTCATGATGATGACCGTATTGCGGAAGTCGACCACTCGGCCGTGCGAGTCGGTCAGGCGTCCGTCGTCGAGCACCTGCAGCAGCAGGTTGAAGACATCGGGGTGCGCCTTTTCGATCTCGTCGAACAGGAGCACCGCATAGGGCCGGCGGCGCACCGCTTCGGTCAGCTGCCCGCCCTCGTCGTACCCGATGTAGCCGGGCGGCGCGCCGATCATGCGCGATACGGCGTGCTTCTCCATGTATTCCGACATGTCGAGGCGCACCATCGCGCGCTCATCGTCGAAGAGGAACTCGGCCAGGGCGCGGGCCGTCTCGGTCTTGCCGACGCCGGTGGGGCCGAGAAAGATGAACGATCCCGTCGGCCGAGCGGTGTCCTGCAGGCCGGCGCGGGTGCGGCGCACCGCATTCGAGACGGCCGAAATCGCCTCCGGCTGGCCGACGACGCGCCGGCTCAACTCGGCTTCGAGTCGGGTGAGACGCTCGCGATCGGACTCGAGCATCTTCTGGACCGGGATCCCGGTCCACTTGGCAACGACCTGCGCGATGTCTTCGGCTTCCACTTCCTGCCGGAGATACTTGGGCGCAGCGTGCGCGCCGTGCAATCGTGCCTCCTCCGCTGCCAGGTCGCGCTCGATCGCCGGGATCCGGCCATACTGCAGCTCCGCGGCCTTCTGCAGGTCACCTTTCCGAGTCGCCTGTTCCATCTCGGCGCGCAGCGATTCCACCTCGGCCTTCTTCTTCTGCATCACCTCGATGGCAGCCTTCTCGGCCTGCCATTGCGCCTTCATCCCGGCGCTCGTTTCGCGTCGCCCGGCAATCTCACGCTCGATCTCCTCGCGGCGCTCCGTGCCGATCTTGTCCTTCTCGCGGAGCAACGACTGCCGCTCGATTTCCAACTGCAGGATCTTGCGCTCGACCTCATCGATCTCCTGCGGCAGCGAGTCGATTTCCATCCGAAGGCGCGACGCTGCCTCGTCCATCAGGTCGATCGCCTTGTCGGGCAGAAAACGGTCACCGATATAGCGGTCGGACAGCGTCGCGGCCGCCACCAACGCGTTGTCGGTGATCCGCACGCCATGGTGCACCTCGTACTTCTCCTTGAGGCCACGCAAGATCGCGATTGTATCGGCGACCGAGGGCTCCTTCACCAGCACGGGCTGGAAGCGACGCTCCAGGGCGGCGTCCTTCTCGACATTCTGGCGGTACTCGTCGAGCGTCGTCGCCCCCACCACATGCAGTTCGCCGCGCGCCAACGCGGGCTTGAGGAGGTTCGAGGCGTCGACGGCCCCCTCTGCCTTCCCCGCGCCAACCAGGGTGTGCAGTTCGTCGATGAAGACGATGTACCGCCCTTCGGCGTCGGTCAACTCCTGCACCACCGCCTTCAATCGCTCTTCGAACTCGCCTCGATATTTGGCGCCAGCCAGCAGGAGACCGATGTCGAGCGCGATGACCTCTTTCCCCTTGAGCGAATCGGGTACGTCACCATTCACGATGCGCTGCGCGAGTCCCTCGACGATGGCTGTCTTGCCGACGCCGGGCTCGCCAATCAGCACCGGATTGTTCTTGGTGCGCCGCGACAGCACTTGCATCACGCGACGCACTTCTTCATCCCGCCCGATCACCGGATCGAGTTTCCCGATGCGCGCCTGGTCGGTGAGGTTGCGAGTGAACCGCGCAAGCGACTGGTACTTCTCCTCGGGCGTCTGGTCGGTCACGCGATGCGACCCGCGAATCTCGTCGAGCGCGGCGCGCATTTCCTGCGGCGTGATTCCAGCGTCCTCCAGCAGGCGCTTTGCGGTCGTGCCCTTCTCCTCCGCCAGCGCGAGCAGGATATGCTCGGTTGAGACGTAGGCATCCTGGAATTCTTTCGAGAGCTTCTCGGCGCGCTCGAACACCTTGTTCAGCATCCGATCGAGCGTCGGCGGCGCATTGCTGCCGTCCTGTCGCGGAAACGAGGCGACCTCGGACTCCACCTGATTGGACAAACGAGAAACGGAGATTCCCGACTTGTTCAGCAACGGCTGAATGATCCCGTCTTCCTGACCCAGCAGCGCGCCGAGGACATGGGCATCGTTGACCACGGGGTTGCCGCGGTTGCGTGCGTGCTCGATCGCGTCGCGAACGACTTCCTGCGCCTTGACCGTCAGGCGATCCGGACGAAGCATCGACTACCCTCCCTGGTTGCCAAGGAACATCGCACCGACCGGGTTGAGACGCACCTTATGACCTCCTGCAGTATCGACCGAATCGTCGCACAACAGCCGCGAACAGGACGACGTCCCATTCACGGCTGCGGTACGATCACCTTCCGGGTATACGGTCGGTCATCGACTGTGAGCTGCAGGTAGTAGATCCCGGGCGAGGCCGCCCGCGTACCCCCATCGAGTGTGCCATCCCAGAGCGCGACATAAGCCCCGCAACGCAGGCGGGTCCGGTCGAGCGGAGCGAAGTTCCTCCCCCGGAGCCGAAGGACGGCGACGGGTTGGGCAAGGACGTTGTAGACCTTGAGTCCCACCGTGGGCACATGGTCGTTTCGGCACACTTCTGACGCGATGGTAAACGGGACGAACGCCGCCGGGAGGACTGGGAGAGGTCTTGGCTCCTCGATCGTGACCGCGGGTCGCTCCCGTGGTCGTTGGGCACCGGCAGACAGCGCCGGGACCAGAGCGAGCAGCAGACCCAAACCCGGTCCGTGAAACCGGCGCATGGGCGCTCCTTGGGCTTCTGACAAGACGAGGTGTGGAAAAACCTCCAGGCGTTGCGGGCGCGTCCGGGTTCCATACGGAAACCGGCACGGCAAGTTGCCGGCGTTCGGTCATCACTGTCAAGCTGTTGCGTCGGTGCGTTGCCAAAACTCGAGTGCTGGCATGGCGCTATCGGAGAGGTGGTAACGGACCCAGCGGGCGAACAGACGGCGGTGCGCCGCGGCGTGCTCACGGTCGAGCACTGGGAGCCTTCCGCCCGGGACGATCATCGCGCTGAGGGCCTCCCGATCGGCTGGGCTGAGGCGGGTGTTGGCGCCGGCTGCGGCGCACCGATCACAGAGCAGGCCTCCGTCGCGCAACGAGAAGGCGGCGTCCCCCACGGGCAGCGCCGCACCATCGCGAGCGCACTGGCGCAATGCTGGTGTCAGTCCCAGCTCGCCGATCAGGCGCCAGAGCGCCCTCAGCCCGACCACGCCGACCGCGTCCCGCGGAACCGCCTCGATCAGCGCGACGCTGTCGCGCAACGATTCAAAAACGTGCGGGAGGGGGCCCGGCGGCACAAAACGGGTCGCCGTTTCTGCCAACGCCGATCCCGCGGCGAATCGCTCGAGGTCGTTGGCAAATCCGCCGTGGAGGAGCGTAAGGTCGAACGCCGCGAGGGTGTGGAGGTCGCCCGATCGGGATGGAACGATGTGGGCGAGACCTTCGCTCAGCAGCTGAAGCGACGCGCCGAAGCGGCTCTTCGGCCGCATCGCGCCCTTGGCGATCGCGCTCTGCACCCCGTGCTCGAGCGTCGCGAGGCGCACGATCCGGGACGTTTCACCGTATCGCAGCGAGCCGAGAACGAGGGCGGGCGTGAGGAGCGGAGCGCCCGCCACGGGTCAGGGTTCAAACCCGAAGAGATCGGCGGGAATCTCGGTGAGCGCCATCGCGATCGGGCAATTGCCGGTTGCGATCGCCCGGCGCGACACGAGGTCGCTGCCAAACACTCGCACCTGACCCATCACGCCGCCAGCACACGGTCCGGCCTCGAGCACATAGATGCGCCCCAGGGCGTCCGCCAGGACACCGCGCGGCGCATCGAGCGGCACGCCGGCACCAGCGCCACGCACCACCCGGCGATCGCGGGTGTCGAACACCATCAGCCCTTCGGCGCGGCTCGCGATCAACATCCTGTCGCCACCGTCCGACGCGAGGAACTCGGGGTAGACCCCAATGCCGCTGAACGAGGCGATCTCTTGTCGCCGCACCGGATCGACCACCGCGAGCCTGCCATCGACGTCGCCATTCCCGCGGCTCAACACATACAGCAGCCCATCACTTCCCAACGCAGCTGCCGATGCGTTGCCAGGTCCGGGGAGCGGAATGGAGTCGAACGGCGCCAGCCCTTCGAGCGGTGCGAGCCAACTCGACGTGGTGGGGCAACCGGCCGGAAACGGCAGCGGGTAGCACGATTGCCGATTGCCGAGCACGACGAACACCGCACCGCGCGCAAAGCCTAAGCCCTGCGGACCACCCGGCACGAGCGTCGGGTTCACCTGTCCCGTGGCCGGATCAAACGCGGTGACCCGATTGGGACGCGGCGACGCGGCGTAGCCGATGCCGTT
>JANMSC010000210.1:0-1685 GCA_031388885.1 Gemmatimonadales bacterium
GCTGACACCGGCTTTCGTCAGCATCCGGGATGTCGGTGCCGGGCCGGAGCCGATCCTGACGATCCGCGGGCAGAATTTCCTGTATGCGCCAAACGGTGCGCCCGATGTCGGGGGTCGCAAGCTCGGCACCGACAAGGCCGATCTGACGGTGGTGTTCCGGGCGGATGGGCGCGAGGTCGCCACGTCACCGGTAATCGACGCGTTCGGTGTTCCGACTGCGCAGACGATCAAGGTTCGCGTTCCGCAGAGCGTCGCGCTCGGCACGGTCACTTTCGAAGTCAAGCGCAGCGGCTACAAACTTGTCACCGATTTCGACGGCACGCCCGTGTGGCTGCCGTTCGTCGCGGAATCGAGCAATCCGGTGCGGCTGGATCCGGAAGCGCGCTACGTGTTTGGTGCGGTGGGTGGCGGCGACAAAGTGCTCGCCATCGCACAGAAAGACGGCCAGGGTTACCTCGCCAATGAAGTCGTCGCGCGGATTCCCGTGGGCGACCCGCAAAGCCGTGTCCCTGTGTTCGACGCGAGCGGCCTGCCGGTTCTCGACAGCAGCGGCAATCCCACGTTCCGCGTTGATAGCGGCGCGGTGGCCAACGTGCCTCGGGCCGTCGCGGTGACCGGTGACAACACGCGCGTCTACGTCACCCTGCGGGGGACTCCCGGCACCGGCGCCGGTGTCGGCCTCGCAGTGATCGATGCGCTCACCTTGCAGCAGATCGATGTGGTGACCGACGTGGCGGGGCAGCCGTGGACCCAGGGGGTGCAGTTCATCACCCTGCCGCCCGATGCGCGCCCGTTCTGGCTCGCGCTTGACGAGTCCCAGGGACTCGCGTACGTCGGCGACGAAGGTTATGACCCAGGCGGTGGCACGCCGAACCCCGGCGGGCGCGTACATGTCATCGATATCGATCCGGCCTCAGAGACCTACCATCGATACCTGGGCTCGTTGCAGCTCCTGCATGGGGCCGTCAAGATTGCCCCGCTCGGACTGCGCGGCATGACCATGGCCGCGAATGGTCAGCTCATCCTGACGGCTCCGGACGTCCGCGACCCGAACCAAAGGACGGTCGAGCCACCTGGCAACATCATCGTTGCCGATGTCCGCAACCTGCGGCAGCAACTGCTGGCCAGTAACTTCAACCTGAAGGTCGAGCAGGTCATCAAGGTCGGTCCCGATCCGTACAACATTTCCACCACGGCGGACAAGGATCGCCTGATCTTCACCATGCGCGGCTTCGATGGGGATAAGGACGGCGTCCCCCGTATCGGCGGGGTCGGCCTGCTCCAGCGTAGTGCGGGCAGCCGGACCTGGGACCCACCGGATTTCATCCCGCTGACGCTCGGTTCGGCGGTCGACGCACTCGACGTGAACAACGCCCAGGCGGTGGTGATCACGCGCGACCTCAAATACGCGTTCGTGAGCGCCTTCAACAAGTACGTGCAGGGCGTCCCGTCGCGAGATCCGGACCTCTCGAGAACCAACCCGGCGGGCGGTAACGTCGGGATCATCCGGGATCCCTTCGGCATTTTTGCCGGCATGACCGGACCCAAGGGGCTGGTGGCGGCGACACGCATGCTGCCCTACTCGTTCCCCGACAATCTGGCACTGTCCAACGACGGCAAGGTACTGTGGGTGGCCTATGGAGGGCTCAGCCAGGCCCAGGCCTACAGCGTCGATGCGCTGATCA
>JANMSC010000211.1:0-2218 GCA_031388885.1 Gemmatimonadales bacterium
GTTCGGGTTGAGCAGCGCGGGTGTGATGCGCAGCAGATCGGAAACCGAGCGTTCGCCGATCAACGCGAAGTTGGCGATGACGGCGTCGGCGGTCAGGTGCAGCGCTCCGGCCGCGATGTCCTCGTATGACATCACATGAAAGTCGCCGCCACCCGTCCGTCGCGCCTCGTCGATCAGACCCGGCACG
The DNA here is from genome assembly GCA_031388885.1 of Gemmatimonadales bacterium. GTDB lineage: Bacteria > Gemmatimonadota > Gemmatimonadetes > Gemmatimonadales > GWC2-71-9 > Palsa-1233. Next base: position 188 of record JANMSC010000211.1, read on the forward strand.
ACGTCCACCCCCGTGCCGCGCACGCCGTGCGCCGCCAGGGCGCGAACGAGCCAGCCCTCGCCGCATCCGATGTCGAGGACACTGGCCGGGGATCGGGAGAGCACGGCTTCGATGATTGCGCGGTTGGTGACGAGTCGGCGGCTCTCGATCTCCTCGTTGCGGACGGCGGATGTCCACGGCGCCACGTTGTGGTGCCACGAGTCGACGATCTTGGCATCGCTCAGCGGGTCGATCATCGGGCGTGAGTGTGGCTCATTCCTGCTTCCTCGTTAGCACCCTACGCGGTGCACCGCGAGTCATCGCGCCAGAAACTGGCGGCGGATAGAATAGGGAGCTTTCGGGAACCGAGACCGAGTCGTCACTGGTGCTTCGAGCCCGCTCGTTAGCATGGTCTGGGGAATGTCCGCGGCGTCATCATTGGTGACACACCCCTCATCCGGTGTGATCCCGTTTAGGAGAATGTCCCCTGTCCGCATCCCTGTTCCCGGAGGCCCTTCCATCACCAACCGGAGCCTCCTATGAAGAAGCAGTCGCCACGCCGTCGCCCACCCAAGCCGCGCATCTCTCCCTCCGCGCTCGAACGCATCATCGTGAACGCGGCCGGCATCGACTGTGGGTCGGCCGAACACTACGTCGCCGTGCCGTCCGATCGCGACCCGATGCCGGTCCAAGCGTTTCCCACGTTCACGGGTGATCTGTATCGGCTCGCCGATTGGCTCACCGCGTGCGGCGTCACGAGCGTCGCCATGGAAGCCACCGGCGTCTATTGGATTCCCATCTTCGAGATCCTCGACGCCCGCGGCTTCACGGTCCTCCTCGTGAATGCCCGGCACGTGAAGAACGTCCCCGGCCGCAAGAGTGACGTCTCGGATTGCGAATGGCTCCGTGATCTCCACATGATGGGGCTCTTGCGCGGCAGCTTCCGGCCGGACGATGCCATTGTCGCGCTGCGCGCCTACCTGCGCCACCGGGCGTCGCTCGTGGAAAGTGCCGGGACGCACGTCCAACGCATGCAGAAGGCGCTCGTCCAAATGAATGTCCAGCTCCCGCTGGTCGTCAGTGATATCACGGGCGTGACGGGTCAGCGCATCGTGCGCGATATCGTCGCGGGCGAACGCGATCCCCAGCGGCTCGCCGCGCATCGCGACCGGCGCTGCCGGGCGTCGGAGGCGGAGATCGTCGCCGCCCTCACGGGCCACTATCGGCCCGAGCACGTCTTTGTCTTGCAGCAGAACCTCGCCCTCTTCGACAGCGTGCAACAGCAGATCACCGCCTGCGACGCGGCGGTGGAGGCGCATCTCGAGACGCTCGTGGCGCGTGCGACCCCGCCAACGACCCCGCTGCCGGCGAAGCGCGGCCGCGCAGCGCGCAGCGACAATGAACCGCGGATTGAGCTCCGGACCCCACTGCATCAGGTCACCGGCGTCGATCTCTCCCAGATCGATGGCATTGGGCCGTACACCGCCTTGCGCCTCATCGCCGAGATCGGTACGGACATGAGCCGGTGGGCGACCGCCAACCATTTTACGTCGTGGCTCACCTTGGCGCCCCAGAACAAGATCTCGGGCGGTCGCCTCCTGAGTTCCCGCACGCAGCCGTCCGCCAATCGCGCCGCCGCGCTGCTTCGGATGGCGGCGATGAGTGTCGGCCGCACCCAGACGGCCCTCGGCGCCTTCTACCGACGCTTGGGATACCGGGTGGGCAAGGCGAAAGCGATCACGGCCACCGCGCGCAAACTCGCGATCCTCATCTACCGGATGCTCAAGGGCGAGCTGGTCTACGGCGATCCGGGCGCCGACGCGTACGATGCGCAGCACCGCACCCGCATTCTCGGCCGTCTACGCAAACAAGCCGCCCACATGGGCTTTGGCCTCGTCGATTTCTCGACCGGCGAGGTCATCGAGGCAGTAGTTTCTTAGGAGCCGCGCAGGATGCATTATCGGCGGCATACAAGGCCTCACTGCGCCGCGATACGACCGTCGTGGCCCACGCCAACCGCGCCGTCGCGCTCGACACCGCGTGGACGGCGGC
>JANMSC010000201.1:0-4077 GCA_031388885.1 Gemmatimonadales bacterium
GGGCGGCGGGAGCCGTCGATCGAGAATCTTGTCGACCAGCCCGACCTAGTGCTGGTACGACTTGCCGGTATAGAGCGCTTCGTAGGCATCCTTCACGTGAGCGAACATGGGCGGGCTCCGATCGCGGGGTGCGAAAACTACAGCGGGCCGCCACCAGATGGTGACGGCCCGCCGAGTGCTCACGCGGCGCGCCTACGGCGCGCAACGCATGTAGCGCCTAGAAGCGGAAGCCGCCCGTGAGGAACAGGTCCTCGCTGCCGCCGATTGAGAACCGAGCCTGCACAAACGGACCCTTGCCGCCACTGAACTTGTAGCCGCTCAGGACGTTGAGCCCCACTTCACTATTGTCGCACAAGTCACTGCCGCTGCAATTATCCAGACTGACGGTCGCATAATTCACGCCGGCGCCAACGTACAGCCCCCTGACCGACCTGATGTCATACAGGCCGTTGCCGTTAATCTCCCAGTACTTCGAACCGTAGCTTTGGCCGAGCAAATCGCCGTCCTTCGGGAAGAAATAGTCGAACGTCACCTCAGCGCTGATGCCGCTGTTCTCCGTCATTGAGCCCAGTCCGAAGTTCAAGCCGCCACCAACACCAAACGCCTCAGAATCAAGCGCGTACGAGCCCTGCACCACGAACCCGATCTGCGCGTTCGCAGTCGGGGCGGTAAACGTCGCGGCCACGAGAAGGGCCGCGCCAGCGACCAGCGTCCGAAAGGAAGTCCGCATTCAGTTGCCTCCACGAGTGGGAAAAGTGTCCGGGCGACGCACCCGGCGGTCCTGCATCCATGCAAGATGTGACCTGACCGCCATAACCGCAATACAACCGGGTACCCGCCTTCAGCCCGGCGCCGCCCGGTCGAGCCCCGCAGCGCGCCTCCAATGCCGCCACACCATCACCATGGCCAGCGTATCGAGCTCGCAGTACTGGAGCAGCAGACGGCGCCACGCGTCCCGCGCCTCGGCGTCGTGTTTCTCGCTCCCGTAGAGCATCCCGTGATAGGCACGCACCGCCCCAGTCCCCTCACGCACTGCTTGCTCGACCCCGGCGATGACCAGCGGCGGCAGCGTCTCGTATAGATCTCGCACTTCGCCGCTGCGCCCGGCGTACTGCGGCCATTCGAGGCGCAGCGCGGCGTCATCCCGCCAAACAGCGTCGAGCACACGCTTGAGCGAGGTGCGCCCCCGCATCACAGGATGGAAGTACTCCCGTTCGCACAGCGCATGCATATCGACCAGGCGAGACCCTTCACGTTCGCCAGCTAACTGGTCGAGCCACGCGCCGAGGCTGGAGCTCGCGCCAACGTGGTCCCGGATCTCTCGTATCGCCGTCCGTTCGTGGCTGGCCCACATCAGCACTGTGCCGTCGTCCCCAACCGCATCACGAAGGGTCTCGGCGAACTCGACATTGGGATGGAAGTCGGTGGTGTTGATCCACTCGCGATGCGCCGGTGCCGCACCCGCTGCCGCGACGGTGTGACAGCTCCATTGGAAACAGACCTGGGCATACGGCTCAGATTGCTGGTGATACGGTACGACCACCCGGGTTGTCTCGAAGTCGATGAAGTGCAGCGGATACGCCCAGGCAGCGATGGCCGGTGCCAGTCCGTCGCCGCACCACGGTGTTCCCGTGCGCGTGGCGGCGAGCTGCACGCGCTGCCGCAAACCGTGCACTCCGATCGTGCCGTCCTTCTTCACCAGACGATCCGGCAACACGTCGAGCAACGCGGTCCGACGAGACGCGATCGCATCGTCGACGATATCAGGTGGCGCACGATAGAGATCGAGGACGTGCGGATCGGGTGTGGCGAGCTCACCCCAGCACTCCGCGAATCCGTTCGGCTGCACGTCGTTCGGCACGCGATACTCGCACGCCGCGCAGGCCCTCGAGAGCTTGGCGCGCAGGAACCGCGGCTCGGGATCGAGGCTCGCCGCGAAGTGCTCGGCGGCGGTGCGCACCGTCTCACGCATCATCGCGACTTCGCGGCTGACGTCCACTACGGTCAGCAGGTCCTCTGCCGCGAGCAGCGACGGATCGCCGTCGAACCTGGTACCGGCACGTTCGCCCTCACGCGCCACGGTGAAGTGGTGGTGCAACCCCTCGGTGGTTGTGCGCTTGGCCAGATCGGGCATCACCAGCCACGGCACAACCGCCATCTCAGGATACAGCGCGCCGAGCACGTGCGCCTGGAACGCGACGTCGAGGAGGTAGGGTGTCCAGTCACCGGTGATCATCTTGCCGCTCTTGCCCCAGCAGAGCCCCGGTTTCCCTGTGGCTCGCAACTCCGCGTCCGCCACCGAGTCCCACAGCTTCGACTTCACCTCGAAGAGATCGAACCGGTTGCCCTCGCGGCGCAGAATGTCGATGCGTGCTACCAGCCGTCCGGAGAGGAGGGTCGCCTCGAACCATGTGCCATCGACCGCAATTGCAGCCTCGGTGGCGGCCCAGGCGTCGCTCGCGCGCCGAGCCGCGGGGAAGTGGACTCCTTCCGGATGGCGGGCTCGGGCGAAGTGCTCGAGCATGAATCCGCCTTCGGCGAGTAGCGCGAGGTACGGATCGTCGCTGTTCGTGTCGGGATAGCGCAGCTTGCGGTAGTAAAGCTTGTCCGAACAGCCGCATGCGACCTTGAAGTCGCTCTTGGTGAGCAAGTGCGTCGTCACGGTGCGCACCCGGTGTCGGTCGTGGGCCAGCGTGGCGTTGTTGGCATGCGCGGAAGGTAATGATCGGCCGGGACAGGAACTGTCATCCCGCAAGAACATGTCATCCCGAGCGACGGCGGGGGAGGCACCAAAGTCGAGTGCTTGCCCTGAGCGCAGCGAAGGGGACCTCAAGGCTGAGGACGAGAGGGCACCTCAGATGGAGGCCCCGAATGCACCGCTAACGGCCTACTTTATTCCGATGCTCCGGCTCACCTACGCTACCGACATCCACCTCGATCACGCCGACTTGGCCGAGCAGGAGCGGTTCATCGGCTCGTTGGCTGACGCTGGTGGCGAGTCGATCCTGCTGTGCGGCGACATCAGCACATCGCGCCGCATCGTCGCAGACCTCGAACGCATCGCCGATGCGTCGCCGGGCCCGGTGCGCTTCGTGCTTGGCAACCACGATCACTTCGGCCGCTCTATCGCCACGTTGCGCGATGAGATCACAGCACTCGTCGAGCGACGCCCCGACATTCAGTGGCTGCCGCCTGCCGGCGTGATTGCACTCGACGATACAACCGTGCTGATCGGCGTCGATGGCTGGGCCGATGGGCGTCACGGCAACGCGCTTACCACACCGCTGCGCCTCAACGACGACAAGCTGATTGTCGAGCTCGCGTCGCAGCCCGACCGTTCGCATCGACTCGCCGCGAAGCGTGCGCTCGCCGATGCCGACGCCGAGCGTCTGGTCACCCTCATCGACCGGGCGAGCGAAGTGGCGCGAACGATCGTCGTCGCGACCCACATCCCCCCGTTCGTTGAGGCATTGCCGACTCGCGGACACCTCGCAACGCCCGACTGGTGGCCGCTGCTGGTGTGTGGTGCAACGGGTGCGGTGCTGCAGGATGCGGCGGTTCGCTTCCCCGACCACCGGTTCCTGGTGCTCGCGGGACATTCGCACGTGGCCGCCGACGTGCGGATCGCCGACAACCTGCGGGTCGTCACGGGGGCAGCCCGGAACGGTAAGCCGGTCACGCAGGAGATCGAGGTCGAGTGAGGCGCGAGAACGGGTCGATAGGTGGTCGCGGTGCGTTGGTCGGATCGTGCGACGCGTGCGTCGCACCTGAATTCACGGCCCACGGCCCTATACTCCAATCACCTCCACCGGATCCGCCATGCGCCGCCTGTTCGTCATTGCACTGCTCACATGCGCCACCCCCCTCGCAGCCCAGACGTCGGCTCCGCTGCCAACCGACAGCACCGTTCGCGTCGGGCGGCTCTCCAACGGCCTGCGTTACTGGATTCGCCACAACGCGACGCCGGCACAACGCCTTGAGCTGCGCCTCGTGGTTCGAGCCGGGTCGGTGCTCGAGGACGACGACCAGCGCGGACTCGCTCACTTCGTCGAGCACATGGCTTTCAATGGCACCACC
>JANMSC010000290.1:0-3634 GCA_031388885.1 Gemmatimonadales bacterium
CTTCGACCGCATGTCCCAGCGCCTTGCCTCCTGCAGTTGCGGCCAGCTCACGGCCCAGGTGGTCGGCGACCCGGTCCGCGTCTCCATCTGCCACTGCCTGGCCTGCCAGCGCAGGACCGGCAGCGTCTTCGGCCAGCAAGCCAGGTTCCGCCGCGAGAACGTGTCGCTGTCGGGCACTTCGTCCGAGTACGTGCGGGTCGGTGACGAAGGCTCCCGCGTCCGGTTCCACTTCTGTCCCCACTGCGGCTCGACGGTGTACTACGAGCCGGAAGGGTTGCCGGAGTGGGTTGCCATCCCTGTCGGCGCGTTCGCCGATCCGAGCTTTCCGGCGCCGAGCGTTTCTGTGTACGAGGAGCGGAAGCACGGGTGGGTCGTGCCGCCGGCGGATGCGGAGCACGTTCGCTGAGCGGGTCAGCGCGCTGGTTGTTGCTTGGCAAATGTCAGGGCAGTGACGCGGACCCGACATGCGGCCGCTTTGCAGCGGAGTTGCAGCCGGAGACCGCCGGCCGCCGAAGTCACGCTGTCGGGCATCAAGCGGTCGTTAGGCTAGGCAATCGGCGAGCGGCTCGAATAGCTGCCACTGCGGTCCGAGAAGTCCGGCGATGTGGCCGGTGGCCGCCGATGACAGCTTCCTCCATCACGTTGACTCGCGGACCCGACTAGGTACTTGGCCATGAGCCAGCTAGAGCGCTCCTGAACGCGACCGCTCGCGCGGGGCGACATTGGATTGTTTTGCCCGACCGGATGTCTGCTACGGCCGCCCGGCTGCGCGACGATCCTGGCGCTGGAAATCGTAGCGCGCGGTGCTGGGCGACCGTGGTCGACATTACGCTCGCGCCGTTGATGGCTCAGCTCGACGCCCTGTCTAGAATAGTGTGATACCAATGAGATCACGTCGAGCAGCAAATTCCCAATCACGCGGTGTGCAGCGCGATGAGTTTCGGAAGATCGTCGTGCAGCGACTTCGTGAACGCGTAAACGGCGTCTGCTCGCGTCCTGGATGCGACGTGCTTGCGCTTGGAGCGGGTGCCGCTTCGGGAGATACGACATGCGTCGGGCAGGCGTGTCACATCACTGCCGCAGCGGCCGGTGGTCCTCGGTACGACGCTGCGCTCACTGAGGCCGAGCGTCGCGACTATGCGAACGGGATTTGGTTGTGCAACCTCTGTGCTCGACGCATCGACGTTGAGGTCGAAGCACATCCTGCATACCTGCTTCGTGAATGGAAGGCACAGGCCGAGTCGCGAACTCGATCGCTCCTTGGCAGGCCGATTCCACGAGCCGAGGACGCCGTACAGCTCGTCTCGATGGCTCTCACCGGCGCACCGGAGCGTCTGATCGCCGGTGCGATCCCGAATGTTCACCGTGCGACCGAGGCGAGCTTGAACTCGCTCGATCCAAGAATGGAAGTTCGTACAGCGTTCGAGAACGGTGCGACGACGTTCTCGCTGCACGCCAAGGAAGACTTCGACGTCACCCTCACGGTTCCGGCGTCGGCCGCGAAGGTGCTTACGATGCCCTTACGCACGTGAATCAGCACGGAGGTGAGGTGACCGTGCCCGCCGACGGTGCAGGCGTGTACGGCTCCAAGGTCTTTGAGGCGCTGATCAATCCACAGTTGACCGCTGGAGCGACGTTCACCGTGGGAAGCGTTCCCCGGCCAGCGGTGCAATACACACGTCTTGTCGATAGAGTTTCAGGCGTGGAGTCACCTTGCCCTGATGTGCACGGTAGTGTCATCTTCGGTACTGAGTCACTGACGTTCACCGGTACTGCTTGCGGCGGAATCGTATCCTTCTCGTACCGTCGACCGCTGAAGAACGCCTCCTCATCAGGGGAGATGAACTTCGCCGCGGCCTTTGACGCTTGGGAAGGAATTGACGTGCGCCGTCTTCCGCACTTTGATGCCCTTCACCGCATGTTTGAGAGATTGAGTGCTGGTTGCGACGTGCGCACTAGCCTGGAGATCGACGGGCAGACGCTCATGAGTGGCAGCGGAGGCTTCTCTGGTGCGTCATCCATGCTCCCCACCGTGTACGACATCCTCGAATACGTCCGTCAGCTCCGGGTGCTCACGAACTTCCTGAACATCCCTGTTCTGTTTCGCACGGAGAACCCCGTCAGGCAGAAGGATATGAGCTCGGTCGAACGCGCCGTGCAAACCCTTGAGCATCGTCGCGAACTTCGTATCGATGACCTCAGTTCACCTCCAACCTGCAGACTTGTGATTGGCGATTTGGATGTGTTGCGCGGGCTTGTCGCGAGCGACCAGCCGCTCGTGATTCGCTGGGTAGAAGCGAACGGCGAAGTGCTCGAGGCGTTCGGACAACCGGTTCAATTGCCTCGGTGCGAAATCATGCTTTCCGGCGTCCGCCCTGATTTCGGCACGGTCGATATTGATGAGAGTCGTTCCGGCGATTCCGTCAATGTGAACTGGACACCACACCTCAACTTTCGATGCGCATACCGGTTCCTAAGCGGACAAGAACTTGCAGAACGGCAACTCGCCCCTGACTGAGCACGCGTACCGCTACTAGCGCTTCGGCACATTCGCACAGTCGATGTCCAAGTCCGGGCTGCGGCTCGGACTCGACGACATGGGGCGGTCATTTGTGCATGCGATAAAAACCGGAGTGGAGACAACCGGCGCACCCAACCCAGCATCACTCCATGTCGCCCTGAATGAACGGATTCTCGGCCTCGTACTCCGCCCGGCTCTTGCGGCGGTGTTTGCCGCGCAGGCAAACCGAAGCCAACGCACGGTCGACGTAGATTTCAGATCGAAGCGGCCAGGGGCGCGCGGCGTCGAACAGCCCGGGCATGAGCTCGTAGCTCTTCAACTGGCCGCCTTCGTCGACATCGCTGAACCAGAGGTGCGATCCACAGCGCGGGCAGAAGGCGCGTTCGGCGAATGGGGACGAGCGGTAGCGGGTGACTTCGCCCGTGACGGTGACTGCACCGGCGTGGGCGCTGAAACACAGGAACAGGCCGCCGGTCCAGCGCTGGCACATCCGGCAGTGGCAGGCGCCGACGCGCGGGTCGTGCTGGCCGGCAACGGTGACCGTGACGGCTGCGCAGAGGCAGTGGCCGGTGATCGCGGCGGTGGAGTTGGGGGCTGAGTTTGGGGGGTGCATCTTGGGCTCCTTGAATTGGCTTTGGGAGCGGGCAATTGACGGGCCGGACGCGGTTTGGGTTGGGCCGGTGTGGGTGCGGCCTTTCGACAGGCTCAGGGGCGAACGGTTCGCGGGGGAGCGTGTGGCCTCAATCCCGCCGGAGCAAATCCCCGAACACCGTGTGCTCGCCTTCCATGCGATCTTCGCCAGGGGCGTCGTACAGAACAAGCCAGCTCGGCTTGCGTCCCGCCAACTCCGCAGGCAAGTCGCAGATCGCTTCGGCGCGGTTGGTGCCGCGGCCGTGGGGCAGCGAGACCGACTCGGCCAATGCGGCTTCGAAGCGGATCGGGTCTCGGTTGGCAGCCAGTGCAGTCTTCGCGCCGGGCCACTTGAAAACGCGGATCTCGCCGTTCAACACCATCGTCGGGCCGGCCAGGATGTAGAGGTCGTCGCCGGAGAAGTGCAGGTCGCGCACGCCCAGGCCATCGAGCTGCAGGAAGTGCTTGCGGATGAGGGTGCCG
>JANMSC010000292.1:0-2785 GCA_031388885.1 Gemmatimonadales bacterium
AGCCAATCCATATGCGCTTGGGCGATGCGATCTCCCAGGGACGCGACCTGGTGCGCGGTGCAGGTCGCCCCGGTGACGTGATCGTGATCACCGATCTGCAGCGCAGCGGGATGACCAGTGCCCGCGGCCGCGGTCCGGTGTTGGTGCTCCGTCCTGAGGGCACGGTGCCGGTCAACCGCGGCGTCGCGGCACTGTCCCCCGGAGCGCAGCCGTGGGGCCCCGATGGCGGGCGCGTCGGGCTTGCCATTTCGAGTAGCGATACGGTCCCCGTGGCGGTAACCCTCGGCGCGGGAGGTCGCGCACTGCGGGAGGTGCTCGTCACCCCGGGCGCGCCGGCGTCGCAACGTATTCCGCCGATCACACCAGGGTGGACCACGATCGCGGCGTCGATACCGGCGGACGAGTTTCGTCTGGATGACAGTCGGGTAGTCGCCCTGCATGTGGCGCCACCCGCTGGAGTGCGCTGGGATGCAAGCGATCGGTGGATTGCGGCCGCACTCGACGTGCTTGCCGCTGATGGACGGGTGCGCGCGGGTGAGGGGCTTCGGATCGGCACCCTTGGGCCTGGACCGTCGCTCGTGTTCCCGTCTGACGACCCGGCGCGCATTGGCGCGCTGAATCGTCTACTCGCATCGCGCGGCTCGGCATGGCGCTTCGGCACGATGGTGGTGTCGCCCGAGCGCACCGACAGCAATGCGCTCCTGCCAGTTCGCGAGGCGGTCTCGCAACGCGCTCGGCTCGAGCCGACCGGCACGCGCGGCGGTGAGGTACTCGTGAGGGTCGAAGGAGAACCCTGGTTGGTCCGGTCGGGCGACCTGTTGCTCGTCGGCTCGCGGTTCGACCCAGCTTGGACGGCGCTCCCCAACGCCGCGGCGTTCGTGCCGTTGCTCGACGCGATCGTGACCCGAGTCGCCCGCGGAGCCCCCGACGTACCTGATATCCCGGCTGGTGGGGCGGTCCGCCTGCCCGAACGCGCCACGACGGTGGTGCAGGAGGGCACCTCGCACAATGTCGAGGGTGGCGCGCTCTGGTACCCACGCACCCTCGGTGTCCACTACCTTCTCGCGGGGCCCGACACGCTGGGCGCCATCTCGGTGCACCTCGACCCGCGCGAGTCAGACTTCGCGCGGGCCGACGATCGCGACGTGCGCGCCCTCTGGCCCGGAGCGCGCACCGCCGACCTCACGGACGGCGCCCAACTCGCCTTCACGCTCGGCGACCGCGGTGACCTGCGCGGTGCGTTGCTGTGGCTCGCGCTGGCGTGTGTGCTGACCGAATCTGCCCTTGCTGGACGCGTACCTCGACGGAGTTGAATGACGCTGCAACCCATCCTCGATGCCTTTGATCGCTGTGCGACCGTTCGGGCGCTTGGCGAACGGCTTCCCGTGCGCGGTGCCATGGTACGCGTCGGCGGACTCCCCGGGTCGAGCGGGGCGGTGCTCTCGACGTGGCTATCGGCACGACTCGGTACGGCGCGCCTGGTCGTGGTCGTCGCGCCAACGCCCTCCGACGCCGAACGATGGCTCACCGATCTCCAGAACCTGACCGAAGCCAGTGTCGCGTTGTATCCGCAGCGCGAGGCACTAGGCGAGGATGAACCACATTACGAGATCGCTGGCGAGCGGGTCGAGACGCTGGAGTCGCTGTTGCGCGGTGAAGTGCGCCTGCTCGTCACCACCGCACGCGCAAGCGCCGAGCTCACCGCCGTGCCCACAGCACTCGAGTCGCTCCGGTTGCGCATTGCGGCGCGTGACGAACGGCCGCTGACCGACGTGGTGGCATCACTCGAACGGATGGGATACACCCGCGTGCCCGCCGTCACGGAAGTCGCGGAGTTCTCGGTGCGCGGCGGGATCGTCGATCTCTACGGGTTCGGCATGGCGTCGCCAGCGCGCGTCGAATGGTGGGGTGACGAGGTCGCATCGATCCGCGCGTTCGACCTGACGACCCAGCGGTCGGGCGCCGATATTCCCGACATCACCGTCCTACCGATCTCCAGCTCGGTGGTTCGTGACGAATCCCTTCGCGATGGGCCGGTGGAGCGCCGGTCACTGCTCGAACTGCTGCCGCCTGATGCGCTGGTGATCGAGGAATCGCCCCACCCCGACGATGAAGAAGTCCAGCGTGCGTGGCGCGAAGCGGAGCACCACCTCGAGATTGCGCGCCGACTCGGCGAGCATGCGCCGCCCAAGGAGGATCTGTTCCTCGACCCGGCGGCGTGGCGCGTGCGGCTGAACACCTTTCCGCGGCTCGTATTGCGCGAGGAACCGGCCGACATCCAGCTCGGCTTCTTTCCGCCGGAACGGGTCGATCGCGATCTCGGACGGCTGCGCAGTCTCGGGCAGGGCACACCCACGCTGATCCTCTGCGACAACGAAGGCCAGCGCGAACGCCTCGACGAACTCCTCGAAGAGAACGGATTCCGGCCCACCGGGATGTCACTCACGGTCGGGGCGCTCGACGGCGGCTTTGTCATGCCGACGCTGCGTGTGCTCACCGACCACGAGATCTTTCGACGCGCACGCCGGCTGCGACGCGCTCGGCGCTATCGGCAGGCCGCGCCGAGTACCGTGACCGGTACGCTGGAGATCGGCGACTACGTGGTGCACCTCGAGCACGGCATCGGCGTGTTCCGAGGGATCCAAACGCTGACGATCGACGGTGGCACGATCGAGGTCGCGGTACTCGAGTACGAAGGCGGCGACCGCCTGAACGTGCCGCTGTACCGACTCGACCAGCTCGAACGATATCGCGCTGGCGGCGACGACGGCGAACGGGCGCCGCC
>JANMSC010000310.1:0-9316 GCA_031388885.1 Gemmatimonadales bacterium
CCGCAGTCCACGATGCCGGCGGACAGGTGTACGTCGACGGCGCCAACCTCAATTCACTCGTCGGGCTGGCGCAGCCCGGCAAGTTCGGCGCCGACGTCTCGCATCTCAATCTGCACAAGACGTTCTGCATCCCACACGGTGGCGGCGGCCCCGGTGTCGGGCCGGTCGCCGTACGCGAACACCTGCGTGAGTTCATGCCCAACCACCCCCTCGTCGCAGAGGCCGGACCGAGCAACGGACCCGGCCCGATTTCGGCAGCGCCGTGGGGTTCCGCCGGCATCCTGCCGATTTCGTGGACCTACATCCAGCTCATGGGTTCCGAAGGCCTCACGTTTGCGACCAAGATTGCCATCCTCTCGGCGAACTACATCGCCAAGCGCCTTGAAGGCCACTACGACCTGCTTTACGCCGCGCCGAACGGGTTGGTCGCGCACGAATGCATTCTCGACACCCGGCCGTTCAAGGCGACTGGTATCGAGGTTGAGGACATTGCGAAGCGGATCATCGACTACGGCTTTCATCCCCCGACCGTATCGTTCCCGGTGCCCGGGACACTCATGGTCGAGCCGACCGAATCGGAATCGAAGGAAGAGCTCGACCGCTTCGTCGATGCGCTGATCATGATCCGCGAAGAAATCCGCGAAGTCGAGACCGGCGCGGTGTCACGTGACGACAACGTGCTGGTGCGCGCGCCACATACGCTCGAGCAGGTCATTGCCGACGGGTGGAACCGCCCCTATTCGCGAGAGAAGGCTGCGTTCCCGGTGCCGGCGGTGCGGGCACGCAAGGTGTGGCCGTCGGTGTCGCGCGTTGATAGCGCGTATGGCGATCGAAACCTGGTGTGTACCTGTCCGCCGGTTGAGGATTATGCATAGGCGCGACATGCCTGTCGCACCTATGCCTCAAAACCTCGCATTCACCCCCGCCATCACCCGCCGCCCGATCACCGCTCCGCCGAAGTTCTGGTAACGCTGCTGATCGAACAAGTTGCTCGCCACGGCGGTGATCCGGATCTGCGGCGTCACCGGGTAGCTGGCCGTCGCATTGATGGTCGTGGTGGACGGCACCGGTCCTGAGAACGTGCCGGCCGACCAATCGAACGCACTGGTAAAGCGGGCGTTGAACGTGGCATCGAGCCCCAGCACGTCGCGCAGCGCCAGGGTGACGTTCCCCTTGTGCTCGGGTGCGTTGGGCTTGACGACGTCGCCTGGGATGAACGACGATGCGTCGAGGTTGAAGCGGAGCACTGAAAAGTTTGCGTCGACCTTGACGTGACGATTCAGGCTCAGCGCAGCACCGAACTCAACCCCGCGAATCGTTGCTTTCCCTGCATTGCCAATACTCAGCACGATGGCGGTCCGTCCATCGGGCAACCGAGTCAGCGCGGTCGCGGCGAGGCCCTGGCCTGCTTGCGTGAGAATGTCTCGCACAGCGGCTTCGACCGTCGCGCGTGACCCGCTCGCGACCGATTCGGGTGCGGTCCATGGTGCGTACTGCGGATTCACGCCCGGCAGGATGTCGGTGACGAAGCCGTCCATGAGACTGTAGAACGCGTCAACGGTGATGAACGCCGGCCCGAACTCTCCTTTGTAGCCCAGCTCGTACGACGACACGCGTTCGACGTCGAGGTCGGGATTCCCAAGTGCCAGCAACGGCACAGCGGCAGATGTGGTGAAGAGTGTGCCGGACGGTACGGTGCCGAGCGTCGGCCCAAGCGGAGAGGCGCGCAGGGCGCCCTCGATGCCGCTGAAATCGGCCGGCGGACCCACTGGCAGCGACACAAAGAAATCGAGGGTGTTGGGCGTCTCGAACGCGCGTCCGTAGGTCAACCGGAGCGACTGCCTGGGCGCCAGGCTCAGCACCGCCGCCGCCTTAGGCGAGAACTGCGTGGCGAAGAGGTTGCTTTCGTCGATGCGCGCGGCGGCGACGAGCTTGAGGTGCGGCAGCACATTGTGATCGAGTTGTGCGAACACCGCAGCGTAGTGGTCGGTCCGATCGTCAAACTCTGGCGCGACCAGGGTTCCCTCGGTATTGACACTGGCACGTCGCCACGACGCGCCTGCCACGAGGCGCCCGCGGTCGCCCGAGAACTTGCGGTTGAACTGACCTTCAACGTGCACGGTGTGCGAGCGATCGATGCTCTCCGTTCCCGCAGCGAGGTTGTGCTGGTCGGTTCCGGTTCGCCCCGAGTACCACGCCATCAGGTGATAGTCGTCGGTGGCCCACGCGAGTCGAGCCCACGGGCGCTGTGACTCGGTGATCTGGAAGCGTGCGCCGCTGCCGAGCAGCGTGGCGTTGCGCGCGACCGCAGTGCCGGCTTCTGCGGTGAATACCGCTCCACTCGACGCGTAGTAGTCCACGCGTCCCGAACCGTAGGTGCCAGTTACGGGATCGGCGTTGCCAACGGCGGCGGACGGCAATCCGGGCGCGCCCGTTGTTGCCTGGCCGTTGAGGGCACGCAGTTCGTACCCCGGAAACGGATGACGGATCGCAAGGGCCGTGGTATCCACAGCACCGGCGTACTCGCGCTGCAGGTCGCCGAGGTTGGTGCGCGACCGACTCCACGCCTCGCTGCGGTTGGTGCCAGCCGAGAGTCGATAGCCCCATCGATCTCCGCCGAAGAGGCCGGCATGGCGCAGGTCGATCCGCGACGTGCCCAGCTCGCCCGCGGCCACGCTCAGTCTGGACCCCGGTGTCTCACGTGCCGTGGGCGTGACCATGTTGAGCACACCGGAGAAGGCGTTAGCGCCGTAGAGTGCGGCACTTGGCCCGCGCACGAACTCCACCCGCGCCATGTCTTCGAGCGTCGCCGAGAGCCCCAGCCATTCCTGTGAACCGAGGAAGTTGATCGCGAGGTCGCGCCCGTCGAGCAGCACGAGCACTCGGCGGTTGAAGACGGTGTTGAACCCGCGGGCGCTCAGGTTGAAGTCCTGCATGTCGGTCTGCACAACGTCGACGCCTGGCAGGGTCGCGAGCGCGAGCGCCGGTTGACCAGTGATCGAAAGGTCGCGTGCGGCCACGGGGTCGAGCCGCGCGATCGCGCCGGGCGCCTCGACCAGGCGTTCGGGGGCACGCGACACGGCGGTGACGGTGAGGTCGGCGATCGACACCGCGAGATCGTCCATCGTGATTGAGAGCATCGCGGTCGCTCGCGGGTCAACGTCGATCGGCTGTTCGATCGGTGCGAATCCGATCCGGATGATGCGCACGCGCTGGCGGCCGGCTGGTACACCGCGGAGTATGAACCGGCCGGTGGCACCGGTCGTTGCGGCGAGGGAGGTCCCGGCAACGGACACGGTCGCACCTTCGAGCGGGCTGGCGTCTTCGCGGCGGGTCACGGCGCCGGCGATCGCCTGGGCCTGCACGTCGAGGGGCAGCACCGCGCAGCAGGCGGCGAACGCACCAACGATGACGACGCGGCGCGTACGCCCGAGGCAGAGTAATGGCGGCAGGTGCAGCAACGACCCCCTGGCGGAGGCGAGCAGGAAGCTCAGGAGGGGGACGGCGCAGGAAATTATCTCACATGGCCTCCCTCGTACAGGAGGCCACCAGTAACTTCCGGTCTGACCATGTCATCCTCAACCGCTGGACCGCTTGGTGACCTGCAGGCGGCACTCGGATCGGCGTATACCCTCGATCGTGAAATCGGACGCGGGGGGATGGCCACCGTTTACCTCGCGCACGACGAGCGCCACGGACGCGCGGTGGCGTTGAAGGTGCTGCACCCGGCGTTCAGCGCCAGCCTGGGAACGGATCGCTTTCTCCGTGAAATCCAGATGGCCGCGCGCCTCTCGCACCCGCACATCCTGCCGTTGCTCGATTCGGGGCGGGTGGGTGACGTGCCGTACTACGTGATGCCGTATGTCGATGGGGAATCGCTGAGCCAGCGGCTCGAACGCGAGCGGACGTTGCCGATATCAGTCGCGGTCAACGTAGCGATCGATGTGCTTGACGCGCTGGGCTACGCGCATGCGAACGGCGTGCTGCACCGGGATATCAAGCCCGACAACATCATGCTTGTGGGACGTCACGCGCTGGTCGCCGACTTCGGCATCGGGAAGGCGTTCACCGGGGCCGACCAGTCGTCACTGACGCAGACCGGGACGGCCCTCGGCACGCCAGCATACATGAGCCTTGAACAGGCCGCCGGCGATCCGGACATCGACACCCGCAGCGACCTCTATAGCCTGGCGATCGTCCTCTACGAGATGCTCTCGGGCAGCACGCCGTTCATCGGCGACTCGGCCCAGGCGCTGATCGCGGCACGGTTCACCCAGAAGGTCCGTCCGTTGGAGGGCATCGTGCCAAACGTGACCGGCGCGCTCGACGCGGCCCTGCTGCGGGCCCTCGCGCAACGGCGTGACGATCGATTCGCATCGGCGGGGGCGTTTGAGCTGGCGCTGCGGGAGGCGACCGGGTTGACAGCTTGACACATCCATAATCCGGGCGACATTCCGGCACGTGTCGAATCTCAACGGCAAGGCCTACGGTTTCTGCGCATTCACCGCCACGCGCCCGCCGTGGCGCACCCTCGGCACCCGCTTCGCCTTCGTCCTGATCGGGCTGGCCTCACCGCGAATCGTCCGTCGGCTGCTCTCGTGGGTGTCGCTCGTCGCCGACCAGACGCGCCTGGTCGACCTCTCCTTCATCCACTTCGCCCGCTGGGTGATCATCCCCCGAAAAAACTTCCGTCGCCTTGACTCGAGCCAGCCGAAGGAATCGCTGTCGTACGATTACATGCTGTTCAGTTCAAACTTCAACGGTGACTGGGCGCAGTACATCGATGCGTTCTCCGCCGTCGTGCCGGGCGGCATGGACCTGATCTGGCGGTGGGCCGAGCGCTACCCAATGGCCAAGCCGATCACGCCGTTTCTGGCATATATCCGACGCTGTCAACTCGACACCGACTACTACTACGGCGCCTATCCCAACGCGAGCACGACCGACATTCGATCGGCGCTGGCGTTGCAGCCGGCGCTCATGACGTTTGCGCAGGCCGCCAAGAGCATGGACCTCGACGCGTTTGACCGGGCGTATCAACGGTTTGTGCCGACGGTACAGCAGTATCTGGCCACGACCGGACCGGCGCCGTGGGCCGTGGACCCGCTGGAGCCGATTCTCCCCGGTCAACGGACGTGAGGCGCTGATGTCGAACTGGTTTGAACAAGTTTATGGGCTCACAGTGATCACACCGATTCTGGGCGGGCGCGTGACGGGTGCGCAACACGCTGCGGCGATTCGTGCGGTGCTGGCGTCCCAGCCAAACGGCGCACGCAGCCCGTTCGCCCGGGTGCCGATGACGCACTTTGCGCGATGGGTCGTGATCGATGACATCCCTACACTCGATGCGCCGGCGCGCGAGGACCATCTCGCATCGAACTACCTCCTTTTTGCTGCCGAGTTCGATGGCCCGCTCGACCCATACCTCGACTTTCTCGCGACGGCAGCTCCGGACATGTTGACCGACATCTACTCGCACTGCGTCGCGTTTCCAGGCGTCACCGACCTGCGAGAGTTCGGTCGGTACATCAAACGGTGCCAAGTCGAAACGACACTGCTGTTCGGCGGGTATCCGAACGCTACGGTGGCGCAAGTCCTTGCCGCACTGCAGGCACAACGCGCCTTCCAGACGTTTGCGGCGTCGGCCGCGACCCAGGTGCCCGCGGCCCGGCGGGAGGCATTCGATGCGATGATGCGGCGCCTCGCCGAGCAGGCACCGACATCACCGGGAGGGTTCTGATGAGCCCGTGGGAGCTCATGCGTGCCGGCTGAGATCGAGCTGCCAGAGATCCAGGGCAACGTGTTGTGTGGTTACGCGCTACCAGTGACGCGGTATTGCCACTTCCGATTCGACGAGCCACTTGGCGCACGAGCATTCGTCGTCGCCGTGACGCGGGAGGTGACGACGGCCGAAGACAAGCGACCGGATGGTGGACACTGGTCGACGAGCAAGCCGGAATCCACGGTGAATCTCGCGTTCACGTTTCGGGGTCTTGCGGCACTCGGACTCGATCGACCGACGCTTGCCGGTTTTCCGCAAGCGTTCCGCGTCGGTATGCGTGTTCGCGCCCCGGTGCTGGTCGACCGAGGCACGAGCGCACCAGAGCAATGGGAACCCATCTGGTTGTCGGGCGAGGTCCACGCGTGCGTGACACTCTACGGCAGCGATACCGTCGGGCTCGAGACGCGCGCGGCGTGGTTGGAGGCGTGTCGCCAGAAGGCCGGGGGCGTGACCATGTTGCAGGCACAGGACGCGGGCGCGCTGGTGGTTGATGGGCAGCTCACGTTGAAGGAACACTTTGGATTCACCGACGGGTTCGGAAATCCGGAGGTCGCTGGCGCGGGATGCCCGTCACGTCCAGGGCGCGGCAAGATCATGCCCGGCGGCAAGTGGGCGCCGATCGCCACTGGTGAATTCGTCCTCGGATACCGCAACGAGAATGGCGAGGTGGCGGTGACACCTGAGCCATCGCAGCTTTACCGCAACGGCACGTACATGGTGTATCGGAAGCTGCACGAGAACGTCGCGTCGTTCCGAGAGTATGTGCAGCGTGAAGGCGCCCGATACCCAGGCGGGCCGGATCATCTCGCTGCGAAGATGGTCGGGCGATGGCAGGATGGCACGCCGCTCGAACTCTCTCCCGACAAGCCAGACCCAGCGCTTGGCGCCGACGAGCAGCGCCACAATGACTTCGTGTACGGTGGCGATCCCACTGGCGCCCGTTGCCCAATGGGCGCCCATATCCGTCGGGCAAACCCGCGAGATGCTCAGGGTTTCGGCGGGATTCTCACCAATCCCCATCGGATCATGCGACGCGGCGTGCCGTATGGCGCGTGGACGCCGGCAAGCCAGGCGGGAGACGACGCGGCCGACCATGGCATCATCTTCGTCGCCTACAACGCCGATATCGAAAACCAATTCGAGTTCGTACAGCAGCAATGGATGAACTACGGCAACGACTTCGGCCTCGGCAATGACAAGGACCCGATGATCGGGAGTCATCTCGACGACGACCTTCACGTCATTGGCGCCGACGGACGGAATCCGCTGCACATCTGCCGTAACCTGCCGCAGTTCGTCGTTACCCGCGGCGGTGAGTACTTCTTCGTGCCAAGCCGCACCGCACTCCGCCTCCTCTCGGATTCACTGGCGAGTGCCCCCCGAATCGTCGCCGAGCTTGCGACGGAGCAGCCCGTGAGCGCCTTCGATCACCTGTTTGCCCAGCTCGAGGCCTTGGCGAAGCGGTTGCCCAAGGGCATCGGTGTGCCGCTCGAACATGAATTCGAAAAGATCCACGACGCGGTGGCACGGTTCGCCGAACACGTGCAACAGGAAGCGTTGCACGCCGATCCGGAGCCACTCTTCGCCATCCTGCGGCGCATCAAGCCGATCGTCCACGTCGGCAACTTCGCCATCGTCACCCGCTACGCCGACTGCGAGGATGTGATGGCACATGACGACGTCTTCGCGCAGCCCTACGCCGCCAAGTTCGAGCAGCTGACCGGGGGCACGAACTTCTTTCTGGGGATGGCGAATACTCCGCAGTACACTCACGACGTTGCCGCGATGCGGATGGTCGTGCGGCGTGAAGACATCGCCGATCGGATCGTGCCGTTCGTGCGGCGCACGGCGGAACAGCTCGTGGCAGCGTCGAAGGGGCGACTGGAGGTAGTGTCGGGCCTCACAGCCGCCGTACCGACGGCTCTGGTAGGAGACTACTTCGGCACACCCAACCCACCGGGTGGGACGTTCGCCGCGCAATCCGCCGAAATGTCGGGGTACCTCTTCCTGCCGAAGGGCGGGAGTGCCGATGCGTCAGTGGCCGCCGCACAATCGATGCGTGCGGTGTTGAGCCAACAGATCGCGACTCGCAAGGCGTCGCGCGGCGCGCACGACGATGTGCTTGAGCGGTTGCTGGTGCTGCAGGACGCCAAGCAGCCCGGCATCACCGATGCGTGGATTCTCGACCAGCTGTTCAGCTTTGTGGTCGCGGCGATTCCGACCACCTCAGCCGCCACGTCTCGGGCTATCGACGAGTTGATGCGGCGACCCGATCAGCTCGCGGGCGCACAGGTGGCCGCCCGGGCGGGTGATACCGCACTCGTCGGCAAGTACGTTTTTGAAGCGATGCGCTTCAGTCCGCTGGGTGCGGGTGTGTTTCGCATCACCACGGCGGAGTACACGATCGGTGCGGGTACGATGCACGCCACGACCGTTCCCGCCGGCACGACCGTTCTTGTATCGCTCCTCTCGGCGATGTTCGATAGCGAGCGGATCGATCACCCGAACAGCTTCCGGATCGACCGCCCCGACTGGTCGTATATGAACTTCGGTTTCGGAATCCACACCTGCTTCGGCCAGTACATCAACGCGGTGCAGATGCCGCTGATTGCCCAGGCCATCCTCAAGACCCGTAACCTGCGACGTGCACCGGGCGACGCCGGCAAGCTGCAGTTCAATGGCCCGTTTCCGTCGAGTCTTACGCTCGAGTTCGACCCGTGACCCTGGTCCCTCCGTTGCCCCAACAAGGAGAAATGCATGGCGTATCCCAGCGTGCTCAGCCCGCTCGATCATCGGCAGCGCATCCTGCTCAGGATCGGCGCGCTCTATGATGGTGGCTTCGGGGTGCCGCTGCTGCTCATCCCCGCGCTCACAACGAGCCTGCTGGCCGTGCCCATGCCGGATCCGGGCGAGATCTGGATCCGGCTGGACGGCATCTTCCTGATCGTCGTCGCACTCATATATCTGGTGATGTCGCAAGACCCGGCACGGTATCTCGGCATCATGCCCGTGATCCTGCTCGGCAAGGCGGGGTCGGTGATTTTCTACACCAGTTACGTATTCCTGGGACACCAATCCCGAAGCTTCCTCATCTTCGCCGCACTGGACTTCGTCATGTTCTGGCTTCACCTGTGGGCGCTCGGTCCGAACGGATTCGACCGCATCAAGGCGGCGCTCCAGCCCGCGCAGTCGCCAGCCTAGGTGGCCGCGGAGCGCGCATCCGACTTTTTCGGGACCAAGCGCTTCACCATACTGCGGCGCCTCGGTGCTGGCGGCATGGGTGTGGTCTACGAGGCACACGACGAGGAACGTGACGTCGTGGTGGCGCTCAAGCTCCTTCCGCACGGCAGCCCGCTCGGACTGGTCCGCTTCAAGCGCGAGTTCCGGGCGCTGACCTCGCTCGTGCATCCCAACCTCGTGGCGATGTACGAGCTTGTGGCGGATGCCAATCAGTGGTTCTTCACGATGGAGCTCGTGGAGGGCGTGGACTTCAACGCGTGGACCCGCCCTGACGATGCACTCGACACCGACCGG
>JANMSC010000328.1:0-18866 GCA_031388885.1 Gemmatimonadales bacterium
CGTCCAATCCTCGGCCGCATCACCGCCAACGGCATCATCGCCAGCAACGTGGGGAATGTCGTGACTGAGGCGTGGAACATGTTGTCCGAGCGCCGGCCGTGGCTGTCGTGCGTCGCATTCACCCTCATGCCAGATCATGTCCACGGCGTTCTCGGTTGGGATGCGATGCCCGTCAACTCACGGGAGAAACTCTGGCATATCGTCGGAAGCTTCAAGTCGGGGGCAACGCACCTGGCGCGGACGCGACGCTATCTGTTTCGTGCGGATTTGCTCTGGCAGCGCAGTTTTGATGTGCGATTTCTGCAATCCGAGCGCAGACGCCGTATCGCCGTCAGGTACGTCGAAGACAATTGGCGCCGGGAATGGCAACGATTTGTCAGTGCCGGCGCGTGACGCCACAATGTCCGCCGACGGTGGTCCCCCTCAGGTGCCGCCCATGGGCGGCACGATGCGGATGCAACATCCATGTGCCGATTCGATCAACGTCGAGATCGTGCCGCGCATGCGCGGCACCTGACGATCACATCGATCATCGATCATCGATTCACGACCTGACCCGCGACATCAACACCACCGCCAACAACAAAAACACGCCGTTCATCGACCATGCCGCCAACTCCGGTGCGATGATTTCCTTGCCGCCCAGGGCCTTCATGATCTGCGTGCCGGTGAGATAGATCAGCGTCGTGCCGAGTGCCATCGCGAGCCCCAGGGCGGCCCCGGCCCGGGGGCTGGTGACCGCGAGTGGCGCGCCGAAGAGGGCGATGATGAGACACGCCAGCGGCACGGCGTACTTGAGCGGCAGGTCCACGAGGAGTTGCCCCGGGCGTGACCCGCTTCGTTGCAGCCGATCGAGGTGCGCTCGTAACTCACCGATGCTCATCTCTTCGGCCTTCTTGCCGTCGTCGGCGAGCACGCTCGGTGCCTCGCGAAACACCGCCGAGCGCATGCGCGCAAAGCGGAACGTCGTCACCGCCGCCGCGTCGCGATCGGCCACGCTCGTGTCCTGCCCCTGCCGTGCCGCCACGCGCTTTTGCGCCGCGATGTTCGGCGGTGTCTTGCCAGCGGCCAGGAGATCCTGCGTTGCGGACGTTGAGTCGGCCACCGAAAGCGAGTCGACCCGTTCAGGCTTGACGAGCATGTGACTCGCGCCGTTGAACAGCTGCCACTGGGTGCGGGCGGGCATCCAGCGTGCACTGTCCGCACTGACCGTCCAGGTGGTTCGTCCGTCGCCCGGAGACTCGAGCAGGACCGACGCTGCGTACCCGCGCGGCTCCAATTCCCGAAACGCATAGGTCCACCCGTCGGCGGTCTGATAGGCGAACTGGTAGCGCGGTGTGGCATCCCGGCCGGTACGGCGCTCCTTGTGAAGCACCCGCTGCTCGGCGGTGCTGGCTGCGGAGACTTCCTGGAGCGCAAAGTTCGCTGGCACGGCGATCATCGCCATCACCAACATCGGCGCGATCAACCGGTAGAACGAGACACCGCTTGCCTTCACGGCGGTGAGCTCGCTGTGACGCCCCATCGCGTTGAGCGTAAACACGGTCGCGAACAAGACCGCCGCCGGCAGGAGCAGCGTCATCTGGCCGGGAAAGTAGAGCAGTTCACCGAGGAGTATGTCGGCCACCGGCACGTTCCGCTTGCTGAGCGGCCCAAATCGCTCGGCCAGGTGAATCATGGTGGACACCGCAGGAATGCCAATGGCCGCGAGCAGGAACGTGCCGATCCACTGCGTGAGCACAAACCGATCGAGCGCGCCGAGCACCTTCACGCGTCGTCGCCACGCCCGAAGAGGCTACGCAGGGCATCAACGTTCCCGCCCGAGCGCGCCGTACCCATCTCGCGGTTGGCCGCCGCGACGGCTGCGAGCCCGATCACGGTGAGCAATGCGACCGGTCCATGCATCGCGACGATCGGGTGCACGAGTCCCTTGTCGGCGAGCCCTTTGCCGCCAATCAGCAGCACATAGAACACCATGAAGATCACCAGCGATCCACCGATCACGAGCCCGATCCCGCTGCGCGGATACTTGAGCGCGAGCGCCATGCCCACCAGCACGAAGCAGAACGATGCCAGCGGCAACGCAAACTTCTTGTGGTACTCCACCGAGTGGGTTCGCACGATGGAGAGCGCAAATTCAGCCTGCGCGCGGGCGCCCCCGACATCGATGGTGGTGGACACCAGCCCGTTCGACGGCAGTTGTGCGGGGGCGGGCGGCTGCACGAGAAACCGGGTCGAATCAAAGAATGGCGGCACGATGCCCTGTGTCGTCCCAGTCACCAGCGTGCTCTCCGCCTGGGCTTGCGCGAGGCTGTCGGCACGCCGTTGCGCTCGTGCGAACGAATCGAGCTCGATCGACCGCTGCTTGCGTGCGCCGAGCGATTCGCGGAGCTGCTGCTTCGGGCGCGGCCGAACAGTATCCTGTGATTGCTTCACCGGGTCCTGTGCTTGCACCTCTGCCGGGAGCACGAGCCGATTGATCCACTTCTCGAGGTCGCGGTACCGTCCGCAGCTCTCGACCGGGTCTGGCGGGAGCCGCACTGCGGAGCGCGGGACCGGCGGCAATCCCGACAGCTGTCGCAAGTCATCCCGCGTGTACTCGGCGCGCGTCCGGTTGCCATCCGCCAGTTGCCACCGAGCCCGCTCGACTTCATCGAGCAGCTGGCAGCTGCTCATGCTCCGTTCCTCGCGCGAGATCCCCTGGCCGCGGTCGAGCTGGTTCGACACGTCGCGAATCCGGATCCGGTCGCGCACAAAGGCCGTCTGTTCGACCCGCCCTGGCTCCTCAGCCTTGTAGTCGCGGATTTCACCATTGAAGAGGGTGAGCAGGAGATCGATCTGGTCTGGCGACTGGGTCATGACACCGCTGTCGGCACGAATCACGCGACGTGCGTTCGACGCCGTCAGGTCATAGATCAGCACGTCACGCATCCGACCGCTCGCGGGATCGATATCCACCGCGCGGAGGTAGTACCGTGTATCAATCGGCGGGATGGCGTTGAGAATCTGCGGCTTGAAGGCGAGCGTCGGCGTCTTCTGCGCAACGCTGCGCCGAAGCTGGCTGTATCGCGCGTTGCTCAGCGGCACGAGCTGGTCGAACATCACGAAGTTGACGATCGCGACGAAACCGGCGCCGACCATCGCGGGGCGGACCATCTTCCACACCGAAACGCCGTTGGCGTACATCGCCACCATCTCGAGATCGCCGGCGAGCTGGCTGTAGGCGTAGAGCGTGGCCGTGAGCACTGCCATCGGCAGCGTCAGGACCATCAGCGCAGGGATCGCGAGCACCATCGCCTCGCCCATCACCCGCAGGTCGAGCCCTTTGCCGCCGAAGCGATCAATGAGTGGCGCGAGCTGGTTGAGCAGCAACAGGCCAGTCAACGCCAGCAGACTCCACGCGAACGGCGCGGCGAGCGTGCGCAGAATGTGACGTGAGAGCAGCCGCATGGGGTCGATACTGGTCCGGTTGTGGCGCCCGGCCCAGGGCGCGTAGCTTTCGGGCATCCGACGACTCAAAGTAATCTCCCCGGACCCCGCATTCGTGGCGCCTTTCGCCCTCGCCCTCGTCGCCGCCTGTGCTCTCTTCACGTCGCTTCCGACGCTTGCCGCCCAGGCAACGACGGACACGACGCGACCCGCCATCGGCGTGCGATCGACCTTGCCACTCGGGCTCACTGGCCTGAGGGAACCCGCCGTGCTGCGGGCGCCGTGGGCGGTGCCGATGCCGCGTTCAGCGCAGGCGGTCGCAGCGCGGTTCGACACCCAGGTGCGCCAGATCGGCGACTCGCTACAACGTTTCGCCGCGCTGCAGCGCCTCATGGTGGCGATCTACCGCGAACGCCGCGCCGCCGAGCTGCTCGGGCTTGAGCCACCTCCCGAGGAGCGCCGTGGGATGTTCGGGCTGTCGGCTCGCAGCGTGGACCTGACCTTTGATGGCCAGTTGCGCTTCGAAATGTCGAGTGAACGAGTGGCCAACTTGCGCTGCACACCGGCGCTGATCCAGGATCCGCTGTCGGGGTGTCGCCCGAAGTTCCGCGCCCCCCGCGTCGAGAACCAGATCGAGCTGCGCTCGAGCGGCCTCATCGGGCAACGCCTGCGTGTCAACATCGACCTCGACACCCAGCGTGACTTCACCAATTCCAACAACATCTCGGTCTATTACCAGGGCCTCGAAGATGAAGTGTTGCAGCGGATCGAGGTCGGCTCGGTGCAGTTCCGGCCGCCGCCGTCACGCTTTCTCACGGCTGGCATTCCGAGCAACAACTTCGGCCTGAGCGCCACGGCCGAGTACGGCGCGCTGCAGGTGCAGGCGCTCGCGGCCACACAGAAGGGCAGCGTGGTCACCGAGCGCACCTACCGCATCGGCGAAGTCACCAGTGAGCCGCAGTCGAAGTTTGTGCGCGACCTCGACTACGAAGCGCGCCGCTTCTTCTGGACAGTCGATCCGCGGACGATCCCGGGGTATCCGGCGGTAGATCCGCTCACGCTTCGCGACGATGGCAACACTGCCGTCGATCGACCGGTTGAGGTGCGGGTGTATCGCTACCGTGCCGCCGCAGGCAACGTCGGCACCAATCCGAACCTCGAAGGCATCACGGCGCTTGGCGTCAACGCGGAGGGTGCGACAACGCAGCGCGTGGGGCCGCTCCGCTGGGACCTCCTCGTGCTTGGCCGCGACTACTGGCTCGACCCGTCGGGCCTCTGGTTTGCCCTCGCGTCCAAGCTCGATCCGAACGACTATCTCGCAGTCAGTTATCGCACCAAGGCTGGCGCGACGGTCGGCACGTTTCCGTCCACCGACGACCCCGCGCGTGGCGACACGCTCCTGCTGGTGCTCGAACCGAATCGCGGGCCGAATGCGGGGACGTTCTTCCACACGATGCGCAACATCTATCGCGTCGCCGGTAGCGACCTCGCACGGGCATCGTTCGAACTCGCCATCCTGGTCAATCGGTCGGAAAGCCCGCCCCCGGGGTCTGGCGCGGCAACGTGGCTGTCGCTGTTCGGTCTCGCGGTGCCGACCGACCAGGCCGTGTTCGACACCGGGAATCGGCTATTCCCGCGACTGCGCGACCCGGCCGCCGACCAGATCGTTCGAGACAACTTCATCGTGTTCCCCAATGCGGAGCCATTCGGCGACCCGCTGCGGATCCCTGATCCGACGCTGCGCAACGATTCGCTCTATCGCACGCCGGAGTACCTGCTGCTGTCGGAGGGGCCGCCCTCGACGTTTCAGCTCCTGCTCGAGTACACGGCAACGGGGCTGGGCGATCGGTCGTCGCTCAACCTGAACGCGCTGCAGATGCTCCCCGGGTCGGAGGTGCTCGAGGTCGATGGTCGACGCCTGCGCGCCCGAATCGACTACTCGATCACGCCAGGCACCGGCATCGTGACGTTTCTCGATCCGGAAGCACTCTTTGGCCGCGGTGCCGCCACGGTGACGGCCCGCTTCGAGGAGCGCGGGTTCTTCACCGTCGCGCCGACGAGCATTGTGGGGCTCAGCGCGCGTTATACCGTCGGATCCCTGGGTCGGATCGATGTCGTTGGCCTGTATCAGTCGGAAGCGACGGCATTCTCCCGCCCGCCGCTCGGTTTCGAGCCAACGGCATCGCTGATTGGTGGCATGCGCGCCGACTTCAGGGTGCCTGCCCGCAACTTCACCCGATTCCTGAGCTCGCTGACGTCATCGCCCGCCTCGGCGCCATCGGAGCTGCAACTCAACGGCGAGTTGGCGTTCTCGCGCCCCGACCCGAACCGCGCGGGTGAGGCGTTCCTTGAGGAGTTCGAGAACGATGCCGGTCAGCCGCTTTCGCTGCGCGAGAGCGCGTGGCAGCACGGCTCCCGCCCGCAGTCGTCGGCCGGCCTGTCGTTCTTCCCGGCTGGCTTCGACTCCGTTGCGGCGGTGCAACTGATCTGGCAGAACCTGCAACAGACCAATGGGCGCGTGGTCGAGATTCGCCCAACCGACATCGACACCAACATCGTGATTCAATCGGGGAACAACCCGGCACCGGAAACGGTGATGTACCTGACGTTTCATGCCGATACCGCCGGCGGCATCGTGCAGCGCAACAACCAGTCCCGGTGGTCGCAGCCGAGGCGAGACTTTGCACCGCGCTGGAGATCGATGGTCACGCCGATCTCGATCACCGGTGCCGATCTGTCGCGCAATGAGTTCCTTGAGTTCTGGGTGTTCGAGCCGTTCGACAAGCCGATCGGACTGACCGGCATGCAGTTCATCATCGACGTCGGTTCAGTGAGTGAGGATGCGCTCGCGCTCGCACCAGCCGCATTCACGGTGCGACCCAACGGCGACACGGTGTACACCGGGCGCCAGTATCCGGGCGTCGGACGGCTCGACACCGAGCGCAATCCCACCGGCACGTTCAACGCGATTGCCGACGACATCGGAATTCTCGGCGACCGTCCCGACGAAATCCTTGGTCCCTCCGGCCTGATCCTGCGCAAGGCGCTCTGCCAGCGCACGCTCTCGAACGAGGTCGAGGTGTTTCCGTGGGGCGACCTGAGTGCGCGCTGCGGCAATGGCAACGGCACCCTCGACACCGAAGACCTCAACGGCGACCTGCTGCTCAACGCGCGCGGACCCGCAGACGACGTCTTTCGCTACGTCGTGGACCTCACCGACCCGAGGTACCGGGTCCGCACCGGCGTGGTCACGACCGACCCGAATGACCCGGCGCGCCAAGCGGCGTGGGTTCTCTACCGTGTCCCGCTGCGCACTCCCGACCTGCAAATTGGCCAGCCGAATATCCGCCTGGTACAGCACATTCGCTTCACGTTTGCCACGCCGCCCGACGATGGCGGTCCCGACAAGGTTGTCCGCTTCGCGATGGCGCGGATGCGGCTGTCCGGCGCGCCGTGGGTCCGGCGCGCCAACACGCCGATCGCCGGCATCAATGGGTCTTCCGGCCAACCGCGCGGCGAGGTGACGGTGTCGGTGGTCTCGGACGAGAACATCGAACTTGGCTACGAGTCGCCGCCGGGTGTGCGGAACGCGGGTGCCAACGTTGGCGTGTCGCAGGGTTCCCTCGGGCAGCAGATCAACGAGAAGTCGCTGCGAGTGGTGGCCCGCGACCTTCGGCAGGGCGAACGGGGCGAGGCGTACACGCGATTCATTGCGGGGCCCCAGAACCTGCTGGCGTATCGCCAGCTGCGCGTGTGGATGCGCGGTCGCGGACCGGGTTGGGACGACGGGGCGCTGCGCGCGTTTGTGAAGGTCGGGCACAACGACCAGAATTTCTATTGGTATTCCGCCGAGGCGCGCACCACGACGTGGGAGCCCGAGCTCGTGGTGGAGCTCGAAACGTGGCGGCGACTTCGGGCCGATGTTGAGAGCCGCTTCCTGAAGGGCGAGCCACCAAGTGGTGCCGATATCTGTGGCGGCGATCCGCAGGCCTACGTCGCGTGCGAAGATGGCTACATCGTCCACGTGCGCGATCCCGCGGTGTCTCCGCCCAATCTCGCCGCCGTGCACGAGCTTTCAGGCGGCATCTACCGGGCGACCCAGGGCCCACCACTCACCGACGCT
The DNA here is from genome assembly GCA_031388885.1 of Gemmatimonadales bacterium. Lineage (GTDB taxonomy): Bacteria > Gemmatimonadota > Gemmatimonadetes > Gemmatimonadales > GWC2-71-9 > Palsa-1233. The sequence goes on from JANMSC010000328.1 coordinate 7,553, forward strand.
GAGCTTTGGATCGACGATATCCGCCTCACGTCGCCGATCGCCGAGACTGGCCTTGCCGCGGGCTTCGATGCGCGCCTGCTTGCGTCGGACGTTGGCGACCTGAGCGCGTCCTACACATATACCGACGGGCAGTTCCGCCAGATCGGACAGTCGCCGAGCTATCGCAGCAACGGCACGCTGCGCGCCGGCGCCAACATCCGGGTGGATCGTTTCCTGCCGACGTCGTTCGGCCTCGCAATGCCGCTGCAGGTGAGTCACACCCAGATCGCGACCGACCCGCAACTCCTGTCCGGATCCGACATTCGGGGCGAGGCACTCACCGGCCTCCGGCGGCCGCACAGCGCGATTACCAGCTGGAACCTCTCGGTTCGCCGAATCGCGCGCGACGGCAACTTCCTCACGCGGGCGCTCCTGAACCCGCTCGCGCTCACCACGTCAGGTGCTACGGGCGATGCGTCCAGCGAACTGTCGGAAACGTCAACCGACTTCTGGGCGCACACCGCAACCTGGTCGATCAGTGGCCCGCGCCGGGTCCGGCCACTGCCGCTCGGCGGGATCGTCGGTGGCCTGCCACGCTGGATCAGCGAGAGCGAAGCGGGGCGCGCGCTCCGCGCTGCCGGGATCGCGCTCTGGCCGACCACGGTGTTCCTCGAGAGCAACTTGTCGCGCGCCGCCGGCGAGCTGACGTCCTTCCGGGTCCCGATTCGACGGGTCGCCGACTCGATCGCGATACCGGTCACCAGCCTGCAGCATCTTTGGCGCAACGCGGCCGCCACCACCTGGCAACCGTTCGGCATGCTCACCCTCAACGGGGCCTGGCAGAGCACGCGCGATCTGCGCGCGTATGGCGACACCACGTCGCTCGCCCGGTTGGTCGACGACTCGCGGCGCGGATTCCTTGGCGTCGATGCCGGGGTCGAGCGAGATCGCTCGGTCAACACCGGCGTTGCCCTCAACCCGCGACTGTCCAGTTGGCTCCGTCCGCGCATCTCGTCGAACAGCTTGTTCCTGCTGTCGCGCAACCTGACGACGCGCAATCCGGTGCGGATTGATGGTGACACGGCGGGCGCATTCATCCTGCCGCAGACGCTCAACAACTCGCGCACCGACGAAATCGGGACCACGATCGACCCGTCGCTGCTCATCCGCCGTCTGTTTGGCGACTCGAGTGGCGTGACGCGCTACTTCTCCCGGTTCCGCGCGTTCGACATTACGCACTCGATCACGCGACTGTCGACGTTCGACCTGGCGGCGTTCAACCCCGGCCTCGGGTATCAGTTCGCGCTCGGCGGATTCGACTCGTTCCTCGAAGAAGACGGTGAACGCGCGATCGGTGCGACCCGCACGAGTGCAACCAATGCGACCGGCGGGTTCCAGCTTCCGCTCGGATTGTCGGCGACGGTGAACTTCCGGAGTACGTCCATGCTCCGGTTGCAGCGCACCGGCGCGGGGACCTTCCTGCAGACCGAGACGCATCAACGCGATTGGCCGAGCGGCAGCGTCGGATGGCTCAAGTCGTTCGGCGGCGGGCCGTTCACGTTTGTCGAGGTGCGTACAACCATCCAGCAGCGCCGGGGCTCCAACCTCATCCCGACTGGCGGTGCCGAGGCGCTGCGCAACTCCACCCAGTCGCGGCAGATCCGGCCCGACGCACGGATCGTGTTCCGTGGCACGCCACTCACGCTCGCGGCGCGCGGTTCGTTCGACGAAGGGCGCAACGAGAACGGTGGCAACATTGTCATGCAGAACCGTGAAGAAGTGCGTGGTGACCTGATCTGGCAGGTCCGCCTCCCCCAGAGCGTGTCGCGACTCCGTCGGCCGCTGCAGGCTACGCTGTCCGGCCTCATCTCCAAAAATGTCGACTGCATCGAGCGGCAGGGTGAACTGTGCATCACGATCTCCGACCTGCGGCGTACCGAAGCGCGCGGTAGCTTTCAGGCGGATGTCGTCGGATCGGTGCAAGGAGCACTCTCCTTCGGCTGGTCGGTGATCGACGTGCGCCACCTCGAGCGCAAGATTTCGACGCTGTCCGCCTCGCTGTCGGTCGTCATTCCCCTCACTACGTCGAGTTTCTGATGCGCGCTGCCCGAATCGCCATGGTTTTCGCCGTGCTGGCGGCCTGTGCCGCAGGCGACGCAGCACCGGCCAAGGAGTTCGACGGGAAGCAGGCGCTGGTGTACGTCGAGCAACAGATGGCGTTCGGGCCGCGAATTCCGGGATCACCGGGCCACACCGCGATGGCGAGCTGGCTCGACTCCGTCGCGCGCACCAAGGCAGATACGGTCGTCGTCCAGCGGTGGTGGCACCGGACGCTTCGAGGCGACTCGATTCCTCAGGTCAACGTGATCGCGCGATTCAATCCGGAGGCGACGGTGCGGGTGCTCTACCTCGCGCATTGGGATACTCGCCCGCGCACCGACGCGCAGTCGGACACGAGCAAGGTCGTCCCCGGCGCCAACGACGGTGCTTCAGGTGTCGCAATCCTGCTCGGCGTGATGGACGCACTGCAGAAGAAGCACCCAACCGTGGGCGTGGACCTGCTGTTCGTCGATGGTGAGGATTACGGCTACTTCAGGGGCAAGAACGAAGACGTTCTTATCGGGTCCACCTACTACGCCAGCAATCCGGTCGTGCCGGCCAAGCCGCTCTTTGCGGTGGTGTGGGACATGGTCGGTGCGAAGGACGCCCGCTTCGTGCCGGAGGGAAACTCGCAGATCGCCGCCCCCGAAGTGGTGGACATGGTCTGGAAGACCGCCGAACGAATGGGCTATGGCCAGACGTTCGTACGCGCAATCGGTGAGAGCATCACCGACGATCACACCCCGTTGATCGCCAAGGGGTTCCGCGCGATCGACGTGATCGGCTGGCCCTATGCGTACTGGCACACCGCCGATGACACGATCGACAAACTGTCAGCCGAGATGCTCGGGATCGTCGGCAACGTTGCGGTGGCGGTGATCCGGGGGGCGGATACGGCGCGGTGATCCCGGCCCGCGTCATTCCGACCATCGCCGCACAATCCCGCGTCGCGACGACCACCACGACATCGTATCCATCCACGCCATGGGACCCCGCGAACGCCGCGCCCTGGTGCTCCTCGGCGGGCTCGCCGTGGCCGGCCACTTTCTTCTCGCTGTCGCGACCGCACCGGGATCGGCACCTGGAGCGTTGGCCCTCTTCGACCCGGCGACCGACGGCGACCCCCTGGCACACCGCGACCGCAGCATCGAGTTGGCGCGGCCGTTGGTGGCAGGCGAACGGATCGACGCGGATCATGCTGGCGCCGAGGATCTGGGTCGTCTGCCGGGGGTCGGGCCCGCGCTGGCCAAGCGTATCGTGGCGGATCGCGAGAGCCATGGGGCATTCGGCGGCATCGCGGCCTTCGACCGGGTGCCTGGCGTGGGCCCAGCCCTGCTCGCGAAACTCGGCCCCCACCTCAGATTCGGTGGTCGCCCGGCCGAAGCTACCAGAGTCGCGGGGGAGGGGCAGGTCGACCTCAACCGCGCCGGTGTACCGGAGCTTGACGCCCTGCCTGGAATCGGCGTCACCCGGGCACGGGCCATCATCGCATTTCGCGATTCAGTCGGCCCATTTCGCCAGTTAAGTGATCTCAGGCGCATTCCAGGGCTATCGGCGGCGCTCGTCGAGCGCCTCGCGCCCCGCCTTGCGATTCATTGACCCTCACCGTGGCATGCGCCCCATGCCGCAAAGGCATCCCACTTGCACTTCAGGCCAGGGATGACCGCACCCAACGCATCCCCGAAGGCTCCGCCCGCCGACGCCGCCCATTCTGCCGATCGCCTCGGCGAGCTTCTGCTGTCGCAGGGCCTCGTGACGCGTGAGCAGCTTGCCGCCGCGCTCGACGACCAGCGGACCAACCACCAGCGTCTGGGTTACGTCCTGGTCAAGCAGGGCGTCATTGACGAGCTCGAGCTGACCAAGGTGCTGGCGCGGCAATACCGCATGCCGGCGGTGGATCTCTCGAATTTCGAGGTCGACCCGAAGATCCTTCGGTTGATCCCAGCCGACCTCGCCCTGAAGCGGATGGTCCTCCCGCTCAAGCGTGAAGGACGTACCCTCACCTGCGCCGTTGCCGACCCGGCCGATCACGGTCTTCTCGAGGATCTCAAGTTCATCACCCGGTCGGATGTGTTCCCGGTACTCGCGGGCGAACAGACGCTCCGCACCCTGCTCGAGAAGCACTACGAGACCGGCGACGAGCAGCTCCAGACGATCCTCCGCGAGATGGAGGGGCTGGGCGACGACGTCGAGGTGGTCGAGGAAGTCGAGGAAGACACGTCCGCTGCGGCGATGCAGGCCGTCGTGGACGACGCGCCAGTGGTCAAGCTGATCAATGGCATCCTGACCGACGCGGTGAAGCGTGGCGCGTCCGACATCCACGTCGAGCCCTTCGAGCACGAGATCCGGATTCGCTATCGAGTTGACGGCGCGTTGCTCGAGGTGATGAAGCCACCACTCAAGATGAAGGCCGCGCTCACCTCGCGCATCAAGATTCTGGCACAGCTCAATATCGCCGAGCGACGTGTGCCGCAGGACGGGCGGCTCAAGCTGAAGATGGGTTCGCGGGTGATCGACTTCCGCGTCTCGACGCTGCCGGTGCTGTTCGGCGAAAAGATCGTGCTCCGCATCCTCGACAAGGGCAACCTGACGCTCGACCTGACCAAGTTCGGGTTCGAGCCGAAGGCAGAGCAGGACCTGATGCGGGCGATCCTCAATCCCTATGGCATGGTGCTGGTCACCGGGCCGACCGGTTCGGGCAAGACGACGACGCTATACTCAGCACTGCAGCGCATCAACACCGTCGAGACCAACATCATGACGGCGGAGGACCCGGTCGAGTACAACCTGCCGGGGATCAACCAGGTGCTGGTGCGCAACGAGATCGGGCTGACGTTCGCTGCCGCGCTCAGGGCATTCCTGCGGCAGGACCCGAACATCATCATGATCGGCGAGATCCGCGATCTCGAAACGGGCGGTATCGCCATCAAGGCGGCGCTTACCGGTCACCTGGTGCTCTCGACGCTGCACACCAACGATGCGCCGAGTACGATTGTCCGGATGATCGACATGGGGATCGAGGCGTTCAACGTGGCAAGTGCCGTCAATCTGGTGGTGGCGCAGCGGCTGGTGCGGCGCGTCTGTAGCCAGTGCAAGGAACCGGTGACCTACACCGACACCGAATTGGCGGTTCTCAGCGCCGATGTGGACGTGGTGCGAGATTACCGGTTCATGCGGGGCAAGGGTTGCGACAACTGCGCTGGCACGGGGTATCGCGGCCGGGCCGGCCTGTATGAGGTGATGGCCATGTCCCCCGGGTTGCGGAAGATGGTGCTCACCGGGGCATCCATGGCCGAAATGCGTGAGCTTGCCGTGGCCGAGGGAATGCTCACCCTGCGGATGGATGGACTCAAGAAGGTCGAACGCGGCGTGACCACCGTGGAGGAAGTCGTGAAGGAGACCGCCGCATGACCCTGAATCTTCGTTCGATGCTCGAGGAGATGCTCGCGCGCGAGGCATCCGACCTCCACCTCTCTGCCGGTGAGCGGCCGAAGTTGCGCGTCGACGGTGAGATCGTCGATACCAGCGTCGACCAGGTGTTGGGCCCCAAAGACACGCTCGCGCTGGCCTATTCGGTCCTCACCGAGACGCAGAAGAAACGCTTCGAGCAGGAAGACGAGCTCGACTTCTCGTTTGGCATCCAGAACCTCGCGCGCTTCCGCGGTAACGTGTTCAAGCAGCGCGGCTGTGTGTCGGTCGCGATCCGCATGATTCCGTTCAGCGTGAAGTCGTTCGAGGAGCTCAAGCTCCCGCCGATCGTGGCCAAGCTGGCCGAGCGGCCGCGGGGGCTGGTACTGGTGACCGGGCCGACCGGGTCAGGCAAGTCCACGACGCTGGCGGCGATGGTTGACAAGATCAACCGCGAACGTCGCGGGCACATCATCACGGTCGAAGACCCGATCGAGTTCATTCACCGCCACCAGAAGTGCATCGTCAACCAGCGCGAGGTCGGGACTGACACCAAGTCGTTCGCGTCGGCGCTGAAGTACGCGTTGCGCGAAGACCCAGACGTGATCCTGGTTGGTGAAATGCGCGACCTCGAGACGATCGCCTCGGCGCTGACCATTGCCGAGACAGGTCACCTGGCGCTGGCCACATTGCACACCAATTCGGCGCCCGAGGCGATCAACCGCATCATCGACGTCTTTCCGAGCAACCAGCAGGGGCAGGTGCGCGCCCAGCTCGCGTTCGTGCTCGAAGGGGTCGTCACGCAAACGCTGCTGCCCCGAGCGAGCGGCCGCGGCCGTGCGATGGCCGCCGAGATCATGGTGGCCACGCCGGCGATCCGCTCGGTGATCCGCGACGACAAGGTGCACCAGATCTATTCGCTGATGCAGGCCGGCAAGAAGCACGGCATGCAGACCATGAACGATTCGCTCTACCAGCTCTACATGAGCCGGGAAGTGACCAAGGATGACTGCACGCGAGTGTCGCCGAATCCCTCGGAGTTCCTGCGGAGCATTGGCGAGACGCCGATGGAAGAGCAGGCGATCGCGTCGCGATGAAGGTGTAAGTCGACTGTCGACGGTCGACCTGTTCAGGAATACCTGATCCAACACGGAGCCCCGCGCCATGCCCATCTTCGACTACACCGCCAAGAACGCCACCTCGGGGCAGATCCTGAAGGGGCAGTACGACGCCCCGAACCGGGACGAGCTGATCGGGCACCTGCGCAAGAACCGCCTGATCCTGGTGTCGCTGCGCGAGGCACCGAAGGAGATCTCGTTCAAGCTCCCCGGGAAGGGCATCGGCACACGGGATATCGTGATCTTCACCCGGCAGTTCGCCACGATGATCAACTCCGGGTTGCCGCTGGTGCAGTCGCTCAACATCCTGGCGCAACAGACCGAGAACCAGAAACTCAAGGACGTCACGCGATCGGTCGTGTTCGACGTCGAAGCCGGCAACACGCTGGCTGATGCGTTTGCCAAGCACCCGAGTGCCTTTCCGGCGCTGTACGTCAACATGGTGGCCGCGGGCGAGGCAGGCGGTATTCTCGACACGATCCTGCTGCGTCTCGCGACGTTCCTCGAGAAGAACGACAAGCTGATCCGCAAGGTGAAGAGCGCCATGATTTATCCGGCGGTCATCTTCGCGGTGGCGCTCGGCGCGATCGTGATCCTGCTGGTGTTCGTCATCCCGGTCTTCCAGGAAATGTTTGCGAGCGTCGGCAGCGACCTGCCGATCCCGACCCGCATCGTCATCGGCATGTCGGACTTTCTGCAATCGTTCTGGTGGGCGATCCTGCTGATGGTCGGATTTGGCGTGTTCGCGTTCCGGCGCTTCAATGCCACCAGCGGGGGCAAGCGTCGGGTAGACCGTCTGTTGCTGGCCATGCCGGTGCTCGGCGATGTGCTCCGCAAGTCTGCCGTTTCGCGCTTCACCCGCACGCTGGGCACGCTCATCTCCTCGGGCGTCTCGATTCTCGACGGTCTCGAGATCACGGCCAAGACGGCGGGCAACACGATCATTCAGGACGCGATCATGCAGTCGCGCGCCTCGATCGCAGGCGGCGACACGATCGCCGCACCGCTCGAGAAGTCGGGTGTCTTCCCGCCGATGGTGATCTCGATGATCGCGGTCGGCGAGCAAACCGGTGGACTCGATGAGATGCTCAGCAAGATCGCCGACTTTTACGACGACGAAGTCGATGTCGCGGTGGGTGGCCTGCTGTCGCTGATGGAGCCGATGATGATCCTCTTCCTCGGCGTGATCGTCGGCGGCATGATCGTGGCGATGTACCTCCCGATCTTCGGGATGATGAACGCCATCCAGTAACAGGCGCGACGCATGCGTCGCGCGCTGCGTTGCGAAGGTCCTCTTTGCGATCTGCATCGTTGGCTTCGTGGTCACGGTCACCTGGATATTCGCCCATCCGAAGCGGGCGGCCTGACGAGCCGCCGGTACGTGTGAGCGTTGCATTCGCGGTAGGTTTGTCCCATGCCCACATCATTCGCTGAACTCGGCCTCGCTCCGGGGTTGGTCGAGGCCCTGACGGCCCTCGGCTACGAAGAGCCGACCCCGATCCAGCAGCAGGCCATCCCGCCGATGCTCGAAGGCCGTGACCTGCTCGGTCAGGCCGCGACCGGCACCGGCAAGACGGCGGCGTTTGCGCTGCCGCTGCTCCAGCGCCTCCCCGCCGGCGCGCCCGTGTCGGGGCACCCGGCGATCCTGGTGCTCGTGCCCACCCGTGAACTCGCCATGCAGGTCGCCGAGGCGTTTCACCGCTATGGCCGAGCGTTCGGCGCTCAGGTGGTCCCGATCTATGGCGGGCAGGCGTTCGACCAGCAGATTCGTGCGCTGCGCCGCGGCGTGCATGTCGTGGTCGCGACGCCTGGGCGTGCGCTCGACCACCTGCGGCGCAAGACCCTCGACCTGAGCGGACTTGCGGCGCTGGTACTCGACGAAGCCGACGAGATGCTCGACATGGGATTCGCCGACGAAATTGATGCGATCCTTGAGGCCGCGCCCGCCGAACGGCAATCGGCGCTCTTCTCGGCGACGCTCGCGCCTCGGATTGTCGCCATTGCCGAACGGCACCTGCGCAATCCGGCACGCATTCTCATCGCGCGCGAAGCGGCCGGTGCCACGTTCGCGAAGGTCCGGCAGACGGCGTACGTGATGGCGCGCGCGCACAAGGTGGCCGCACTCAGCCGGATCCTCGACCTTGAGGATCCCACGCTGGCGCTGGTGTTCTGTCGAACCCGTACCGAAGTAGACGCCCTGACCGAAACGCTGGCGTCACGTGGTCATCGCGCCGAGGCGTTGCATGGCGGCATGACGCAGGATCAGCGCGATCGGGTGATGAAGCGCACTCGCGCCGGCGCCGTCGACCTGCTGGTGGCGACCGACGTCGCAGCCCGCGGGCTCGATATCGAGCAGATCACGCACGTCGTGAATTTCAACGTGCCAGACTCGCCTGAGTCCTACATCCATCGCATCGGCCGCACGGGCCGCGCTGGCCGTGAAGGGGTTGCCATCACGCTCGCCGAGCCGCGCGAGCATCGCATGTTGCGCAACATCGAGCAACTCATCCGCCACCGGATCGAGGTGGCGCAGTTGCCAACCGTGCTCGACGTGCGGGCGCGTCGCCTCGAAGTCACCCGCGCTGCGATCCGTGAGGCAATCTTGACGGGTGACACCGACAACTACCGGGTCGTGGTGGAAACACTCGCCGATGAGTTTGACGTGATGGAGGTCGCCATGGCTGCGGTGCACCTTGCACACTCCGCTGGTGCCGGTGCAGGGGCGGGCGACGATGCCGACATACCCGCGCCAACCAGCATGACGCGCACCACCGAGCGCGCCTCACGGCCGCGCACCGCGCGTACGGCCGACATGACGCGGATCTATATCGGGGCGGGGCGGAAGAACAACCTCCGGCCCGCCGATGTGGTGGGCGCCATCGCCAACGAAGCGAAGATCGACGCCAAGGTGATTGGCACGATCGAAATCGCCGAGCGGTTCGCCCTGGTCGAAGTCCCGGCAGAACTGGCCGATACGGTCATTCACGCGCTCCGCGCCGGGACGATCAAGGGGAAGAAGCTGACCGTCCGGCGCGACATGGCGAAGGCGCGGTAGACCCCACGGGTCCCGGTCCACGCGTTACCTTACCGCCAGCAATGCTCCCTTATCTCGCCATCGTGTCACTGGGCTCGGCGCCGCAAGGCGATTCCGCAGCGGTCGCCGCTGCGCTCCGAGCCGCGTTTGACGCGCCTGTGATGGCGGCTGCGCGCTGGAACGACGTCGGCGACGTGCGCGACGGAATCCGGGCGGCCTATGAGGGGCGCGGGTGGACCCTGTTCTGGACCGCCAATGGCCGTCCGACGCCCGCCGCGACCGGAGTCCTCCGCGAACTCGCCACCGCTCATTACCGTGGCCTCGACCCCGCTGACTACGACGTGGCCTGGCTCACGACCGAGCGTGATTCGCTTGCCGGACGCGGTGATGTGCGAGCCGCACGATTCGACGCGCTGCTCACCGTGGCCGCCACCCGGTACGCGATGGCGCTCGACCGCGGCCGTGTCGATCCGCGCTCGCTGCATCCCTCGCTGCGACACCGGCGCGAGGCGTTCGACGTTCCAGCGTTCCTGTCGGGTGTCGTGTCGGTCGACGCGCCGGCGCAGGTTTTTCGCACCATCGAGCCGACGTTTTACCAGTACCGACGCCTGCAGTCAGTACTGGTGACGTATCGTCTGCTCGCGCTAGACTCGGCGAGCCTGGCGCTGCCCGAGATGCCAAAGCGGCTCCGCGTCGGGATGCTCTACGCTGGGAGCGCCCAACTCCGTCGCCTGCTCACGCTGTTGGGTGACCTCTCCGACTCCAGCGCTGCGGCGCAACCGATTGGTGGCGACACCGTGTACGACGCTTCACTGGCGAAGGCCGTCCGCCGGTTCCAGGGGCGGCACGGCTTCGGTACGGATGGCGTCATCGGCGACTCGACCCGGTCGCGCCTGACGCGCACGTTTGGCGATCGCGTTCGCCAGATTGAGCTCACGCTCGAACGCTGGCGTTGGCTGCCGCGCGGTGTCGACACACCACCGCTGATCGTCAACATCCCCGAGTTCCGGCTCCACGCCTTTCGGAGCGCCGAAGATCTCGAGTCGGAGATGCTGTCACTCGACGTGGTCGTGGGCACGGCGGTGAAAAACGACACTCCGCTGCTCGCGGTCGAGATGTCGGCGCTGCAGTTCCAGCCGCAGTGGAACGTGCCGCAATCGATCATGAGAGACGAAATTCGCCCCAAGGCGCTCAAGGATTCAACCTATCTGGCGCGCGAGAACTACGAGCTGCTTCGCGGCAACTCCATCGTGCCAATCACCGACTCGAATATTGCGAAGATTGGTTACGGCGTGCGGGTGCGCCAGATCGCAGGCCCCGGCAACGCGCTCGGCCGGGTGAAATTCGTGATGCCCAATCCCGAAGACATCTACCTGCACGACACGCCGTCGAAGGGGCTCTTCGCGCGCGTTCGCCGGGACTTCTCGCACGGCTGCATTCGGGTGTCAGATCCAGCGGCATTGGCGGCGTTTCTGCTGCGCGACAACCCGGCGTGGCCGCGTTCCCGGATCGATTCTGCCATGGCAGGCGATCGCTCGATCTGGGTGCCGTTGGCGCGACGAGTGCCGGTGTACCTCGTGTATCACAGTGCCGTCGTGCTGGAATCGGGAAAGGCGTTCTTCTACCGCGATGTGTACAGCCACGATCGCGCGCTCGATCGTGCGCTGCGCAAGGG
>JANMSC010000330.1:0-13315 GCA_031388885.1 Gemmatimonadales bacterium
GTCGGCAAGACGACCACGGCCGTCAACCTCGCGGCGTCCCTCGCGATCGCCGAGCGCAAGACGCTGCTCATCGACTCAGATCCGCAAGGCAATGCCACATCAGGAGTTGGATTCGACCGCGAGACCAGCTCCGGATCGCTCTACGATGTCCTGATCGACGGTGCAGCCATCCGGGACGTCGTCCGGAACGACCCCCAACTCCCGTTTCTCGATGTCCTGCCCGCGACCCAGGACCTCGTCGGTGCCGAACTCGAGTTGATCGGTCGGGAGGGGCGGGAAGGCGTGATGCGCCATGCCTTGGAAGCCATCCAGGGCGACTATGAGTACATCCTCGTGGACTGCCCGCCGTCCCTCGGTTTGGTGACGCTGAACGTGCTTGCCGCTGCAGATGCCGTCATCATTCCGATCCAGTGCGAGTACTACGCGTTGGAGGGTATCTCTCAGCTACTCAACACGATACGCATCGTCCAGCAGAACTTCAACCCCGACCTGCAGATCGATGGTGTGCTCCTGACCATGTACGACGCTCGCCTCAATCTGTCGCGCCAGGTCGTGACCGAGGCCCGGGAGCACTTCGGTGCCAAGGTCTTCCGCACCGTGATTCCGAGAAATGTCCGACTCGCAGAGGCGCCTTCGTTCGGCAAGCCGATTCTGCTGTACGACGTGCAATCGGTCGGCGCCAAGAGCTATCTCGCGGTGACGCAGGAGCTGATGAAACGCACCGAAGGTATGACTCGGGGCCAGCGCCGCGCGGCGGCGTCATGAGTGAGTCGAAACGTCTGGGGCGCGGCCTCGAAGCGCTGCTCGGTCCGATGTCGCGCGATCAGGCGCAACAGAGTGGTGCGCTGCGCGAGATCCCGGTGTCGGCAATCAGCGCGAATCCTTTTCAGCCGCGCCGATCGTTTGACGCCGATGCGCTTGCTGAACTCGCCGCATCAATCGACGCCTCGGGGTTGCTGCAGCCCGTCACGGTGCGCCCGGTTGGTGCGCGTTTCGAACTGATTGCTGGTGAGCGACGTTGGCGTGCAGTGCAGTCGCTCGGCTGGGCCAGGATCCCGGCAATCGTTCGCGATCTCGACGATCGCACCGTACTCACGCTCGCATTGATCGAAAACCTTCAGCGCGACGATCTCACGGCGATCGATGCGGCGATCGGGTACCAGCGTCTCGTCGCAGAGTTCCGCATTCCGCAGGCCGAGGTTGCACGTCTGGTGGGGAAGGATCGTTCCACCGTGGCCAACACCTTGCGCCTGTTGAAACTGCCCGCCGACGTCCAGGACCTGGTGCAATCGAAGCAGCTGACCGAAGGGCACGCTCGCGCCCTGCTCAGCCTCGAGGACCCCGCTGCCATCTCGCGCGTCGCTGCCGACACGGTGGCGCGGAGCTGGTCGGTGCGTGAAGTCGAGGCCGTGGTGCGCGGTGACGCGCCCGAGAAATCGCGCGGGCGCATGATGAAGAAACCGGCCGCGCAGAAGCCAGCCAGTGCCGAGGCACGGCGCGTCGAAGACGCGCTGCGCAAGCGCCTCGGCACCGACGTGCGCCTCACCGCAAAGCGCCGTGGCCGCGGCCTCCTGACGATCTCGTACTATTCCAACGACGATCTCGCGCGGTTGCTCGAGCTGGTGCTCGGCCACCCCTTCGACGGATAACGACGATGCGCACGCGGGTCCAATGGCAACGAATCCTTCCTGCGTTGCTGCTGCCGCTCGTCGCAGCATGCGGTCGCGCTGACCGTCCATCGTCGGCGAACGATTCGCTCCGCGTTGCGCTGATCACGCCCGGCTCTGTTGCCGATGCCGCATGGAACGCCGGCGCCTACGAAGGCCTCCAGCAGATCAGGGGTTCGCTCGGGCTCGCCACGAGCCACGTCGAGGCGCGCACGCCAGCCGAACAGGAGGAAGCCCTGCGCAGTTATGCCGCACAGGGATATCGCGTGGTGTTCGGGCACGGCTTCGAGTTTCAACAACCCGCCGAGCGTGTGGCAGCGGAGTATCCGAACACGATCTTCGTCATCACCAGCGGGCAGCGGGTGGTTGGCAACGTGGTGCCGCTGATCTTTCGCATTCACGAAGCGACCTACCTCGCCGGCATGGTGGCGGGTGCACTGACGAAGAGCGGACGCATCGGATTCATTGCGGGGTTCGAGTTGCCCCCGATCAAACTCGGCTATGACGGCTGGGTCGAGGGCGCGAAAGCGGTCCGTCCCGATGTCGAGTCACGCCTGACGTGGCTCAACACGTTCGATGACGCCGCAGCTGGCAAAGAAGCCGCGCTCGCGATGATCCGTCTCGGTGTCGATCAGCTGCATCACAACGCCGACGCCGCCGCGCTCGGCATGTTCGCCGCCGCAAAGGAATCGCCCGATGTGCTTATCTATGGCGCCAACGCCGACCAGACAGCGCTTGCTCCGGACAAGGTGGTGGCGTCGGCCGTGATCGACCTCCCGCGCGCCCTGCTCATGGTGGTCCGCGAGGTCCAGGCTGGCACGTTCATCCCCCGGGTGGAATCGTTCGGACTGGAAAGCGGCGTGATTCGCCTCGCCATCAACCCGCAAGCCCGGCCGAGCTGGCCGGCGGGACTCGAGGCCCGCGTGCATGCAGCGCGGGATTCGATCGTCGCAGGTACGCTGGCGGTAGGCACAGGGGGAGGTGCATCGATCCGCTGATCATGCAGTCCGGTAAGCAACGACGCTCACACTTGGGAGAGGGATCCCATGCGACGAACAGCGCTTGGTTGGATCACCTTCGGCTTGCTCATCCCGCCGGTCGGGCTGGTGGCGCAGGCGAGATTCGACACTGTCACCGCGGGGCCACAGTACGACGTGAGCCCCTTTGTGCGTTTGTTCGCCGGCAGCAACTGGCGCGACGTGTGGGCCACGCCGATCAAGGCGAAGGTACTCGACCTCGGCACGTTCGCCGGAGGCATCACGCCCTTTCAGCAGGGCGGCAATCAGAGCATGACCCTGCGTTTTCATGGTCGTGACGGCCGGACCTATGTCTTTCGGTCGACCGACAAGGACGCGCACAACGCCATTGACGAAGACCTCAAGCACACCCCTGTTGGCGGCATCATCCAGGACCAGAGCAGCGGGTTTCATCCCACCGGACACGTGATCGTCGCGGTGTTCCAGGAAAAACTGGGCCTCTTGCAGGCGGTGCCCGAAGTCGTGTTGATGCCCGACGATTCGCGGCTTGGCGAGTTCCAGAAGAAGTTCGGTGGCTTGCTCGGGACGATCGAGGAGCGCCCCGATGAAGTGGCCGAGGGCACCGACCTTGCGTTTCGCGCTGACGACATTGACGACACCGAGAAACTGATCGAGGAACTCGAGCAGAGCCTCGATCACCGCATGGCGACCCGAGAGTATCTCGCCGCGCGACTGATCGATGTCCTGGTCGGCGACATGGATCGCGGCGCCGACCAGTGGCGGTGGGCACGATATGACCGAGGCCCCGGCAAGATCTATCGCCCGATCCCGCGCGACCGCGACTATGCCTTCCTGAATGCGAACGGATTGATGGTCGGGCTCGGTCGAGGCTTTCTCCCGAAGATTCAAGCATACAAGCCACGCCTGCCGAAACTGCGCGCGCTCACGTTCATGACAGAGGAGTTTGATCGCACGCACTTCGCGGGACTTTCGTGGAGTGACTGGGACTCGGTCATCACGCGAATCACGACTACGCTTGACGACGCGGCAATTCGCGATGCCGTCCGCAAGGTGCCGCCGGAATATTTCGCGATCAACGGTGAAGAGGTGAGCACGACCCTTGCGGCCCGACGCGACGGATTACGCGATCGCGCGCGCCAGTACTACAACATGGTGAATCGCGACGTCGATGTCTTCGCGAGCGAGGAACGTGACCTTGCAATCATCGATCGTCAGGACGACGGTAGCGTGAGGGTCCGCCTCTACAGCGAGCGGGCGTCGAAGATGTCGGAAGCGAGCCGCGACGCGGCGTTCGACCGTACCTTCGTCCCGGCCGAAACGCACGAGATCCGGATCTACATGGACAGGCGTGACGACCGGGTGATCGTGCGCGGTGCCGGCAACGAGAGCATCAAGGTGCGGGTCATCGGTGGTTCGGGTGACGATGTCCTCGTCGATTCGTCGCGGGTTGAGCGTGGCCGGGGTGTCACCGTGTTTTATGACGCGCGTGGCAAGAACGAGTTCGTGACTGGCCCCGACACACGGATCAACGAGAAGCCCTACTACACCCTCCAGCCGAAGAAGGAACGGAGCTCCGATATCGATGACGACCCGTGTTACGGGCCGAAGAAGGCTGAGGAGATCTGTGAGGAGCGCCGGGGTCGCTTTCAGGACCTGATGAATACTGGCAAGGGGTTCCTGCGCGAGAAGCTGGCGAGAGGGCATCGCACGTGGGGCGGCACGTCGGGGATATCGCCGGGAGTCGATCTGGTCGACGGAACGGGCATCGTGCTCGGGCTCACCCATACCACGACGAAGTACGGCTTCCGGCACAACCCGTACAACACCAGGATGAGTCTCGGTGCGCGGGTCGGTCCGGCGAACGGCCGCGTCGGGTTCGATCTCCGTGCCGAGGTGATTCCTGAGAACTCGTCCATCAGCTACGGGCTCCAGGCGCACGCCACGCAACTGGAGTCGACCCGCTTTCCGGGCTACGGCAACGCGACGGCACTACTCGACCCCACGCTGATCCTCGTCAAGCGCGACGAGCTGCTGGTACAGCCGTCGATCCGAGCGAACTTCGGGGCAGCGCATTGGGTGGGTGTCGGCCCGATCGTCCGGTATACCGATGCCGAACCGGTTGCCGGGAGTCCGGCGAGCGGTCTGCCCGACATGGGGGCGCCGTTCGGTCAGGTGGGGGCGCAGCTGAGCATGCGCCTCGACGGTCGAGACGACGCTGCCAACCCGCGCAAGGGTTTCACCCTCGCCGGTGTCGCGACGTACTACCCGGCGATGTGGGATGTGACGAGCGCGTACACCACAGCCCGCTTGCAGGGTACGGCGTACATCCCGTTCGGCTCACCGGTGCTGGCCCTTCGGCTCGGTGGCGCGAAGGTGTTCGGCGATGCGTTTCCGTTGCACGACGCCGCGACGGTCGGTGGCAGCAGCTCGCTGCGGGGATTCCGGCGAAGCCGGTTCGTGGGTGACGCGGAGGTGCATGGTTCGGCCGAACTCCGCCTCCCACTCGGTCGCATCACCCTGCTCACGCGGGGAATGCTCGGCGTTTTGGGGTTTGTCGATGCTGGACGTGTCTGGTTCGACGGCGAGTCGGCCGGCGACTGGCACACTGGCGTGGGCGGGGGCCTTTCGTTCGCCACCCTTGGCAGCGCCCTCAGTGCGTCGTATGCTCACGGCGAGGAAGGTCGCTTCTACGTCAGGCTCGGCATGCCCTTCTGAGGAGACTCGCATTGAGTGCTGCATGCTCGCGGGCGGTGGCGGCGGACGGCCCAGCGTGAGGGGCTCCCTGCTCGACGACATCTGCGAGTATCTCGATGCGTACCTGCGCATCAGTGACGTGCCCGACGAGGCTGGCGCCCTGAATGGTCTTCAGGTCGAGAACAGCGGACGCATCACGTCGGTCGTCGCGGCGGTGGATGCGTCCCAGCGCACGATCGACCGAGTGGTCGCGGAGTGCGAGCCCGGGGCGATGCTGTTGGTGCATCATGGACTCTTCTGGGACGGCAACCGCTCGGTCACCGATCGACGCTATCATCGGCTCAAGGCACTCCTTGACCACGATGTCGCGGTCTATAGCGCGCACATCCCGCTCGACACCCACCCCGACGTGGGCAACAACGCGTTGCTCGCGCGCATGCTGGGCATCCTGGATCCGGTACCGTTCGACGAGTACCGGGGGATGCCGTTCGGCGCTGCGGGGCACCTCATCATGTCGCGGGACCGCTTGGTCGGGTTACTCACCGAGCTTCTCGGTGGTCGGGTACACCTCATTCCGGGTGGACCTGAGACCACCACACGCGTCGGCGTTATCACTGGCGGGGCGGGTGGGCGGATTGAAGCCGCGGCCGACGCCGGCCTCGACACCTACGTCACCGGCGAAGGCCCTCACCACACGACGTTCGATGCGCTCGAGTTTGGCGTGAACGTGCTCTATGCCGGTCATTACGCCACCGAAACCGTGGGCGTGAAGGCCCTCGCCGAGCACGTTGGTCATCGATTTGGCGTGTCGTGGGTGTTTCACGATCACCCCACGGGGCTGTGACGACGGCCATATCGCGTGTATGGGCAAAGCGTACGCCTTGCCCCTACGCCCTCCGCACCGGGATCTGATGCCCGTGCCCCTTCGTCTCTCCGGCATCTCAAAAGCTTTCGGCCCGGTCTCCGCCCTCACGGGCGTGTCGTTCGATGTGCGCGCCGGCGACGTGCACGCCTTGCTCGGAGAGAACGGCGCCGGGAAGAGCACGCTGATGCACATTGCGTACGGGATGCTCCGCGCTGATGCTGGTGAAGTGATCGTCACGAACGGCGCGAGGACCGAACGATTCCCGCGCGGCTTTGTGTCGCCGCTCAGGGCACGCGGCTGCGGAATCGGGATGGTGCATCAGCACTTCACATCGATTCCTGCGTTCAGTGTTGGCGAGAACGTAGCACTGGCGGCAGGATGGCCCGAGACCGGGCGCCACGCCGAACGCCGTGCGGCCGAGGTCTCGCGGCGCCTTGGCCTGCCGCTCGACGCGCGGGCACTGGTTGAATCCCTCTCGGTGCAGCTCCGCCAGCGACTTGAAATTGTCGGGGCACTCGCGGCAAATGCACGGGTACTGTTGCTCGACGAGCCGAGTGCGGTACTGGCTCCGCGCGAGGTGCGAGAACTGCTGCAGGTCGTTCGCGACTTCGCCGGGCGCGGTGGTGCGGTGGTGCTGATCACTCACAAACTCGAGGACGTCTTCGCGGCGGCGAACCGGGTGACAGTGCTCCGTCGTGGCATTGTCACCCGGTCGAGTGCGGTGGTCGACGAAACCCCCCACAGCCTGGCACGGGCGATGATCGGTGGCGATCTCCCTGCGATCAAGCGTGCAGCCGCTGTGCGCGGCGAGGTGCAAGTGCACGCAGCCGACCTCCGACTGGCGTCGCGACGTGGCCGCGGCCTGGGTGTCATCGCGGGGCCGATGTCGTTCTCGCTCTACGGGGGCGAGGTGATTGGCGTGGCCGCGATCGACGGTAATGGCCAGCGGCAGCTGCTCCGCGCGATCGCCGGTCTCGACGATGCATGCATTGTCGCCGGGTCGCTCGACGTTGCGAGACCGGTGGCATTCATTCCGGAGGATCGCACCACCGAAGGGATCGTCCCCGACCTGACGCTCGCGGAGAATGTCCAGCTTGGAGCGGGCGCCAACAGTGCTCGGTGGATCGACTGGGGCGCCGTTCGCTCCCGAACGGCCCGGCTGCTGGCGTTGTTCGATGTTCGCGCAGCCGGGCCTGACGCGCGTGCCGCGACACTTTCCGGCGGCAACCAGCAGAAGCTCGTGTTCGCGAGGGCCTTCGACCGCGCGCCGCGGGTGTTGGTCGCAGAGGATCCCACCCGCGGACTCGACGTCCAGGCGACCCAGTCGATTCACGAACGCCTCCGGGCGATGGCTGCCGCGGGCGCGACCGTGATCGTGCATAGCTCCGACCTCGACGAAGTCCTCGCCGTGGCCGACCGGATCTTCGTGGTGGCACACGGCACGCTCCGCGAACTCCCCGCCGACTGCGGTCGCGACGTCGTCGGCGACGCAATGGTCGGGTTGCGTCCGGTCGCGTGAATACCGCGGTGGGCGGCTGGCGACGGCTCGACGAGTTCCGCATCACAGCGATCGCCTTGGTCCTCGGCATGGGAGTGCTCGCGGGTTTCCTCAGTATCGCGGGCTTCGAGGTGCGTCCTGCGCTCACCGCGCTCTGGCACGGTGCGTTTGGTTCGTGGGATGCCTTTACGTCGGCGACTCTCGTCCGTGCGACGCCGCTCGTCCTCCTTGGTCTCGCCTTCACGCTCGCCAGTCGTGCCGGTGCGCTCAACATCGGGATGGAGGGGCAGTTCGCGCTCGGGGCGATTGGAGCCACACTCGCCGGTCTGCATCTCGCGGGCGTCTCGCCCGCGATCGCTCTTCCGGTGACGCTCAGCGCCGGGATGCTCGGCGGCGCGTTGTGGATGGTCGTCCCGGTCGGGCTCAAGTTGCGCTTCGGTGTGACCGAAGTAATCTCAACACTGCTGCTCACGTTCGTGGCCGATGCGGTCGTGAGCTGGTGCGTCACGGGACCGCTGCGCGAAGTGACTGGGATCTATCCGCAGAGTGATCCGATTGCGATCGCGGCGAGACTGCCGCGACTGATCGCTGGCAGTCGACTGCACGCCGGCGTATTGGTGACCCTCGCGGTTTCGGTGGTTCTCGCGATATCGTTCAAGTACAGCGTGTGGGGGTTCCGACTGCGTGCCGTCGGCGCGGGTGCAACCGCGGCACGCGTGAGTGGTGGCATCCGGACTGATCGGGTGTTGGCCGGAGCGCTCCTCTGGAGCGGCGCGTTGGCAGGGCTTGGCGGGGCGATGGAAGTGAGCGGCGTGTCGTACGCGCTCTACCAGAACCTGTCGCCGGGGTACGGCTTTACGGCGATCGCAGTGGCTCTCCTCGGGAGGCTCCAGCCACTCGCGGTCGTCGCCGCCGGCCTCCTCTTCGGTGCGTTGGAGGCCGGCGCTGGCGCCATGCAGCGCGATGCAGGAATCCCTGCCGTCGCCGTTCAAGTGGTTGAGGCGGTCGTCATTCTCACCATCATCATCGCCGCGCGCCGTGGTCGAGGCGCGCCATGATCGACGAAGCGTTGGTCGTCGGGTTCGCCGCCGCAAGCGTGCGTGTAGCGACACCACTCCTGCTTGCGGCGATCGGCGAGACGCTCACCGAACGCAGCGGCGTACTCAATCTCGGGATCGAGGGCGCGATGCTCGCCGGCGCACTCGGCGCCGCCGCCGGCGCATTGTCTGGTGGCACCGCAACAGGGGTGGTCGTGGCCGCGACGGCCGGAATGGCGGTTGCGGCCGTCTTCGCTGCGGTCGCAATCGGCGCACGCGCCAACCAGATCATCGCGGGCACTGCCGTCACGCTCGCCCTCACCGGCCTCACCGGTGTCGTTGCCCGGCGAGTGTTCGGACCCGAGGGGGCAGGTCTCGACATGCCGACCCTCGCCCCAATTGCGATTCCCGGTCTCGCGACGATTCCGCTGCTTGGTCCGGCATTGTTCGACCAGTCGGTGCTGACCTACGTCGCGATACTCGCGATACCCGTTGTGTGGTGGACGCTGTTCCGCACCAGGTTCGGGCTCGAGGTCCGTGCCTGCGGTGAGGCGCCCTCGGCGGCCGCCGCCGCGGGCGTTCCGGTGGCGCGGCGACGCACGGTCGCGACCCTCGTCGGCGGCGCGTTCGCCGGTGTCGCCGGTGCGGCGCTGGTACTCGCGCAAGTCGGCACGTTCACCGAGAAGATGACCGCCGGGCGAGGGTTCATCGCCATCGCGATCGTCATCCTCGGGCGGTGGCATCCGATGGGCGCCGCCGCCGGCGCGCTGCTCTTCGGTGCGGCCACCGCCCTGCAGTATCTCTTCCAGGCCAGCGGTAGCACGCTTCCCTATCAGCTCTTCATTGCGTTGCCGTATCTGCTGGCGCTGGTCGTCCTTGCGCGCGCGGTTGGCCGGGATCGGGGGCCGGCGGCGTTGGGGGTGGACATGTAGGGGCAAAGCGTACGCTTTGCCCCTGCAGTGGCCCCGACGTTGCCGCCGGCCGCACCCATGTCCCATGGCACCAATCGCCAATCGTCTCCAGCTTCGACCGTACGCCCCCGTTTCCCGCCGCCCCGAAGATCCGATGCGAATCGCAATCGTCGTTCTTACCGGACTTGTGGGTTCGGCCTGCCAGAGTTCGACGCGGGACGTCGCTCCGATCAGGCTCGAACCTGGGGTCACCATCGGTGTCACCAAGGGTGCGGGCACACTCGCAACCTGGCCCAGAGTCAGTCCGCGCCACCCCGGCGGATATCGCGTTCTCGTGCCCCAGCCAGGCGCAGTCTCAGCGCTTCCGACCGTGTACGGCGACGATGGCACGTTCCTCGGGGTGCTCGGGGCTGCTGGCGAGGCACCGGAGCAGTTCCGCGAACCTCTCTTTGTGCGATTCGGGCCCGGCGACTCACTCTATGTTTTCGACGGCGCGCAACGCGTGCTCATCTTTGGCCCGGATCGGCGATACGGCCGGACGGTCCCGCTGCCAGTGGTCCCGTGGGATGCGGTGGTGCTCGCCGACGGACGCATGGTGGTCGCGTCGTCGTCGTTCGATCATCCGTTGCCGCTGTTGCTCGTCGGCCCCGACGGCGCAACGCTGCGCGAGATTGGCGCTGGCGACAGTGTGGCGCGTACCATGCCATCGCCACGCGCGGTCGCGCTCGCGCCTGATGGGACGTACTGGACCGTGTTGATGACTGGGCGGTGGCGGGTCGAGCACTGGGACACAACGGGGGCGCTGCTCGGCGTGATCGAGCGAGCGCCGACGTGGTATCCGCCCTACCGACGCGAACTGGGCGGGGTGGCCAGCCAAGCGCCGCAGCCGACCCTCCAGGACGCGTGGTTCGATGCCGCCGGGCGGCTCTGGGTCCTCGGCAAGGCTGTCGACGCGAAATGGGAAGAGGGAATCGGCACAACAACGAGTGACGCCGGTGTCGAGGTGACGACAATCGACGAGCCGGACCGGGTGAGTGATACCGTGCTTGAGGTGATCGATCCGACAACCGGCGAGCTGGTGGCGACGGGGCGCTTTGACCCGACCTACCCGTTTGCCGTCGAACCGGGTGTCCTGATGCGGGTACGGACGACGGGCGATGGCTGGCATCGCGCCGAACTTGCGAAGATCATTCTCGACACCACAAAGCGCCAACCCAAACCGTGACCGCCCCGCGGCCGCGTACCTCTTCACCAGAAGGGTTCGACATGAGCGATCGCTTCTTCCTGGGGCTCCGCACCGCCGCGTACACCGTGGCGGACCTCGCGACGGCCAAGGCCTGGTACGCCGACGTGCTCGGTTACGCACCCTATTTCGATGAGCCGTTCTATGTCGGCTTCAATGTAGGCGGCTTCGAACTCGGACTCGTTCCAGCAGAGACGGCAGCGCGCGCGCGCGGCGCGGCGGGCGTGGCATATTGGGGAGTGCTGAACGCTGATGACGCGTTTGCCCGCCTTGTCGAGTTGGGCGCGACGTCGCTCGAGCCCGTGCAAGACGTGGGCGACGGCATCAAAACCGGTGCCGTGCATGATCCGTTCGGCAACGTGCTAGGCGTGATCGAGAATCGGCACTTTTCCATTGCGTGATACCGAAATCCCGGGTACTCGCGATCGAGGCCGCAGCACCGCGGTCTCGATCGACCGGATGCGGGAGGTCGCACGTGTGTGGGACGACCTGATCCGCATTCCGGTGATCGGGCGCCGGATCGGGCTCGACGCGATCCTTGGCGTGGTGCCGGGACTCGGCGATGCCACGGGCGGATTGGTGGCGGCGTACGGGTTGGTGATCGCCACAAGGCTGGGCGTTTCTCCACCAGTCATCTTCCGCATGATGCTGAACATCGGGGTCGACACGATCGTCGGCGCGGTGCCAGTGCTCGGCGACCTCTTCGACATCGGGTGGAAGGCCAACAGCCGGAATGTTGCACTGGTTGAACGCGCGCTCGCCGAGCCAGGCCGCGTTCGTCGGTCGAGCATCATCGCGCTCGGCGCGGCGCTGCTCGGGGTCGTGGGCCTGCTCGCATTTGTCGTCTGGCTGATCGTCACGGCATTTCAGGCGGTGTTCCGCGGGTAGCTCGCACGGTATTCCCGCTTCGCCGATCTGGAGGTACTGTTGAGCATGGCAGACACCGGACTTTCCTGGGGTGGCATCGGCGTACGGTTTCTGGTCGCGATCCTGTTGGTGTACGCCACGTGGAACCCGACCGGTTACTCGTACACCGATTGGGCGATCATGCCGCTCTTCGGGGCAGACGATGCCGCGGTCGGCGGCAGCGCACCGCTCAAGTTTCTTGCGGGGCTCGTCCTGCTCACGGGCTGGGTCCTCTACCTTCAGGCGACGCACCGTTCGCTGGGCGCGGCTGGCGCGGCGCTGGTTGCCGCGGTGTGTGGCGGCATCGTTTGGCTCCTCGCGAGCTGGGGCGCGTTCACGATGCAGGGCCCCACCATCGCGCACGCGGTGCTCCTTGTGCTCGCCGTCATCCTCTCCCTTGGCATGAGCTGGTCGCACGTGTCGCGCCGGATGAGTGGCCAGGTCGACGCCGACCTGGTGGAGTAGTACCCCTGCGCCAGGACGGCGCTCGCAGTCCCTCGACGTACTCACACAGGAGTGACCCATGGGCATCATCTGGACCATTATCATCGGCTTTATCGTCGGCGTTGTGGCGAAGTTCCTCATGCCGGGCAAGGATCCGGGCGGGTTCATCATCACGACGGTGCTTGGCATTGCCGGCGCGTGGGTGGGTCAATGGCTGTTCGTGAGCATCCTGCATCTCAGCACGTCGATCGGATTCATCGGCTCGGTGCTTGGCGCCATGCTCCTGCTCTTGGTCTACCGGATGCTCAACAAGAACAAGGTCTAGGGAGACCCAACGCGAACATCTTCTGTGACTTCGTTGCGGGCATTCGCGACATTGTGGGCGGCCGCTCGGCCGCCTACGAGGAAGAACTTCGCATGGCCAAATGGGGTCGGGCGGCGGGATGCTGATGGTCAGCGCATCCGGAACCGCCGTGGTACTTGAGTAGCGATGCGCCGTAGCAGCCTCATCGCGCTGGTGGTTGCCGCGGCGCCGCTCACCGCGCAGGATCCGGTGGCGGACGGCGCCGTCCACGCGACCTTCGAGCGCTGGGCGCGGGAATCCCGCATTGCCGGGGTCGCGGTTGGGCGCCTGCGCGATGGCGCCACGACGGTGATCACGGCCGGCATGATCCGGGTGGGCGCACCAGCGCCGATCACTGATTCGACGACCTTCGAGATCGGGTCGATCACGAAGGCGTTGACGGGCACATTGCTCGCTGACATGGTTTTGCGCCGCGAAGTGCACCTGAGCGACCCGGTGCAGCTGCACCTTCCCGAAGGGTGGATCGTGCCGGCGCATCCCTCAGGGCGCGCGATCACATTGCTCGATCTCGCCACGCATACTTCAGGTTTGCCGCCCATGCCCGCCGACTTCGCACCGTCGAATGCGGCAGATCCGTACGCCGATTACACCGATGCAAAACTTCGCGCATCGCTGGCGTCGGCGTCGCTGAGCTCGGTGCCCGGAACAGCGTACGGTTATTCAAATTTTGGGGCGGCGATACTTGGCC
>JANMSC010000335.1:0-26014 GCA_031388885.1 Gemmatimonadales bacterium
GCGGAGGCGCTCGCCGCTGCCATGCAGTTCGTCCCGGTCGCGGGTGTCCCAGAACCGACGCAAGAGCGCGACCCGTTCGGCCAGCGTGGCCAGCTCGAACGCACGCATGGTGCTGTCGGGCATCACCATGACCAGATCCGCTCGGTACGCCGCGACGGTCGCGGCATCGGCGCTTGCGGCACCGCGGAACCACAGGGCAGCACCATCGACGCGACCCATGGCGAAACGGATGCGCGCCAGCTCGAGCTGGGCATCGCCGGCGCGCGGTCGAATCGCCAGGAGCGTATCGACGGCGGCCATCGCGGAATCAAGCGATCCAACTTCGCGTTCCACCCGGCCGCGGGCGAGCAGCAGGTCGGGGTGTCTCGCGGCGCGCGTACCGGCAGCTCGGCGCAATGCGGCCAACGCCACGTCGAGACGCGCGTTGATTCGCTGGCGAAGCGACGTATTGCTGAGTTGGACGAGCCCCGTCACAAACTCCGGGTCGACCTCGACGCTGCGTGCGAACGCGTTCGCTGAACGGACGAGCGCGTCCCGGCCGAGCATCGTCTGGAGCCCTTGCACCAGCGCGACATCCGAATCGCCCACGCCGAGCTCGGCCAGACCAAGACCGAGCCAACCATACGGCCACAACGGCTGCAGCTCGGTCACCCACTGGAACTCGGAGCCTGCGTCCTCGAAATGCTGGCGTCCAGCGAGCTCGCCCAAACGGAGCGCGATGAAGCCAAGGCGGAGGTGGAGCATCGCGTCGTCGCGCCGATGGCGCGCGTCACCGATCAACCGCCGTTCGAGCGCACGGAGCGAGACCGTGTCGACGATCGGGGTGAGTGAATCCCGAAGGGACTCCAGCGCGGCGCGATGCTCAGCGGCTTGCGCCGCTACCGGCCGGGTGGAAGTGGCAGCAGTCACCAGCGTCGCGACAACAATGCCGGCACAATGGCGGGACACACGGGCCATGCAGGTCATCCCCGGGAAGCTAGGCACACGGCAGGGGCCGACGTCAGGAGCAGGTCAGGGTGTCGAGGCGCTTGCGCCGCGCCTCCGCTGCAGGGAACATCAGCGAGAGACCCCTCGTCGCGCCCCGGCGATACCCGCTCGGCCGGAGTCCTGCCAAGGGGATACCCGCACGCACCAGTGTAACATTCGTTCGGATCGTCACTTAGCCGCGTTTCACGTTGACGCCTTCCGGTGTGGTTCCTATCTTCCCGGTCCCAACCCGGCCACCTTCGCACCTCAACGGGGTCACGACTACGCCGCAGATCCGCGCGACATTCCATGCGATCACCGACCGCGGGCTCACTCGCGATCACAACGAGGACACGTTTCTCGTTGCTGATCTCGCGACCGAGGAACCGTTGCGCATCACCCGTGAGGAGGCTCACGAACTCACCGATCGGGGCATGCTCTACCTCGTGGCCGATGGCATGGGCGGCGCGGCGGCTGGCGAACTCGCCAGCGAGATGGCCGCCGTCGAGATTCACCGCCACATGGTGGAGACCTGGCGGATTGACCGCGACCACACCTCCGAGCGGTTCACCCAGCGTCTGCGGGAATCCGTCGAGCGCGCGAACCAGCTCCTGAACAACTATGCGCGCGAAAATCCTGAAGTCCGCGGAATGGGTACCACGGTCACCGTGGCCGGGGTCTGGCGCGACCGTCTCTACCTCGCCCAGATCGGCGATTCGCGCGGCTACCTCGTGCGCGACGGCGAAGCGCGGCAACTGACCCGCGACCAATCGCTGACGCAGCGGCTGGTTGAAGTCGGAGAGCTCACCGAGGAGGAAGCTGAGGCGAGCGAGCGCCGGAACATCATTCTCCAGGCGCTCGGCCCCGATCCACGCGTCAATGTCGACCTCAGTTGGCAGGCGCTGCAGCGCGGCGACATCCTGATCATCTGTTCCGACGGACTCTCGACCGTCGTTCGCCGCGACGAAATCGCGACCGCGGTCCGCGAGACGCCCGACATTGAACGCCTCGCCGCACATCTGGTCAGCCTGGCCAACGAGCACGGCGGCCCGGACAACATCACGGTCGTCGTCGTGCGCTTCGATGGCGACGGCCTCCCCGTCGCGGCCAGCGACGAACCGGGTTATCACGAGCTCCTCACAACGGACGACCGCCCCGGGCTCGGCCCCACGCTCGCGTTTCCCGCCGTGCCGCACCCGACGGCGCACGGCCGTTCTCCCAACCGGCTCGCCCTCACGGCGCTGGCCGTCGCGCTCGGGATCCTCGTGCTGACCTTCGTCCTCACCCGCTAGCCGCCGGCCGACTCAGGGCGGAGTGATGCACCCCAGCACGCGGGGCCCCGCCGCGCCGGTCACCGCGGGAAGATTCCCGGGTTGGCCGTGCAGGGTGAGCCAACCCAGTAACGCGAACGCGACCGCTTCCTTCGCATCCCCCGGAAAAAACAGGTCGTCAAACACCCGCAACACTGTGCCACTCCGGCCCAGCCGATCCGCCAGCGTTGCCATGAGCACGGGATGATGGATGCCGCCACCGGCGGCGACCACTTCAGGAGTGGGGGGCAGATGCTGCTCGCAGCACTGTGCGATCGACTCGGCAGTGAGCGCGACGGCGGTGCGCACGCCATCGGGGCCGGGAACCCGACGATGCAGGGTTTCGGCGTAGGCACGACCGAACCGTTCGCGGCCAGTGCTGCGCGGTGGCGCGGTGGCGAAGAACGGATCCTGTAGCAGCTCGGTCACCACGTCGTCATGCACGACGCCACGCGACGCGATCGAACCGTCAACATCGAACGGCAGCCCGGGCTCGACCAACCGGGCAATTTCATCGATGATGGCGACGCCTGGACCGGTGTCCGCGCCGACGACTCCGTCGAGTTGGGCGCGCCGAGCGACCCAGGTGACGTTGGCCATGCCACCGATGTTCAGCAGAACGCGTGGGTGATCCGGTGCGCCAAAGCAGAGCGCATCGACCAACGGCACGAGCGGCGCGCCCTGTCCTCCCGCCGCCACGTCACGCGACCGGAAATTGTGCACGACGCGCACGCCAAACCGTTCGGCAAGCACCGCGGGTTCGCCGAGTTGCAGCGTGACGGTTGGCGGCTCGTGCCACATGGTCTGGCCAGGGAACGCGATGGCCCCCACTGCGTCCGCGCGGACATGCGCCGTTGCAAGCACTGCGTCCACCGCATCGGCCGCCCAATCGGCGAGTGCGGCGTGCAGGCGTGCTGCAGCGGCGATGCCCGCTCCGCCGAGGACGGCGGCGATCTGGTTGCGTTCCTCGGGGCGATACGGGCGCCGTGCAAACGCCACCAGCTCGATATCGGTGAAGTTGCGAATCCGCACCAGTGCGGCGTCCATGCCGTCGAGCGACGTGCCCGACATCAGGCCGATGACGAGCATCGGTGGTTCGGTCACGAGTCCCCCAGAGGGGGCGGCGGCGGTCCAACGATCGCACGCAGCCGCTGATCGGCGCGCGCCAGCCGTTCTTCGGCGGCTTCGGGATCGAGTCCCTGATCCAGCATCACGATGGCGGTGCGAACCTTCCCACCAGCGCGAACCAGTGCGTCGCGCGCCTCTGGTCGCGACACGCCCGCCACTTCCATCACGATGCGTTCGCCGCGATCGCGGAGCTTGGCGTTGGTCGCCTGCAGATCAACCATGAGATTGCCGTACGTCTTGCCGATCCGTATCATCGCGCCGGTCGTGAGCATGTTGAGCACGAGCTTCGTGGCGGTGCCCGCTTTCAGGCGCGTCGATCCGGTCACGAGTTCGGGCCCAACGTCGATATGCATCACGGCGTCGCACTCATCGGCGAGATCAGGCGGCGGTGGGGCACACGTGAGCAGCGCGGTGTGGGCGCCGCGTGCCCGGGCACGTCGGAGTGCGCCGCGCACGAACGGCGTCGCGCCACTCGCCGCGATCCCCACCACGACGTCGCTCGCCCCCACGCCGTTATCGTCGATGACGAGCGCGCCACCCTCCGGGTCATCCTCTGCGCCCTCGACCGCGCGTGTCAACGCGGTTGGGCCGCCGGCGATGATCCCCTGCACCAGCCGGGGCGACGTGCCAAACGTCGGCGGACACTCCGACGCATCGAGCACGCCAAGTCGCCCGGAGGTGCCGGCGCCGACGTAGAACAACCGGCCCTCGGCGCGGAATGCCGCTTCGATGAGCGCGATCGTGTGGGCGATCGGCTCGCGGGCGCGCGCCACGGCGGCCGGTACCAGCGCGTCCTCCGCGGCGAACAGGTCCACCAGCTGCCCCGGATCGAGCATGTCGATATCGACCGAGCGCGGGTTGCGGCGTTCGGTGGCGCGAAGCGACGGGCGTGGATCGATCATCGGGACGCCGGGGCGGTGAGTAGCGAGGGCATCGGAGTCGCTTAACTTACGGGCAGGCCGAAGCCCGCAGCAACTGCGTACCACCCCGCCCTGCCGATCAAGTCGAGGTCGCGATGTTCTCTGCCCGTCGCTCGTCGTTTGTCGTGGTCGCGTTGGCTGCCCTCGCCGTACCGATCGCGTCGGCCTCGGCGCAGCAGGCCTCGGTGCTCCTGTCGGCATGGAAATACACGGGCAAGGCGCGGGTCGTGGAAGCACGCCATGCGATGGTGGTGTCGGGCTCACCGATCGCGAGCGCCGTGGGGCGAGACGTTCTCGCCGCCGGCGGCAACGCCGTCGATGCCGCGGTGGCGGTGGGTTTTGCGTTGGCAGTCACTCACCCCGAGGCCGGAAACATCGGCGGCGGTGGCTTCATGGTCATGCGGATGCACGGCGGTGCGGTCCACACCATCGACTACCGGGAAACCGCTCCTGCAAAGGCCACCCGCGACATGTATCTCGATGCCGCGGGTGAGCCCACCGACCTGAGCGTGTACGGACATCTGGCGGCAGGCGTGCCGGGCGCCGTCGCCGGCATGCTCGAGGCCCATCGTCGCTTCGGCCGACTTCCGCTGGCCCGCCTGATTGATCCCGCCGTTCGACTCGCCCGTGATGGATTCGTCGTCGATGACTATCGCTCGCGATCGATCCGGGGTCATGTCGATCGCCTCAAGACCTATCCGGCGTCGGCACGTCAGTTCCTCGTTAACGGCGTCGAGCCGCAACCGGGCATGCTGTGGAAGCAGCCTGACCTCGCCCGCACCCTTGCCGCCATCAGGGCACGCGGCCACGATGGATTCTACCGGGGATGGGTCGCGCAGGCGATCGAAGCCGAGATGCAGCGAGGCGGCGGAATGATGACGCGCGCCGACCTCGCCACATATCGGGCGCGCTGGCGCGATCCGATTCGCATTCCGTATCGCGGGTGGACCGTGTACTCGATGCCGCCGGCTTCGTCGGGCGGCACCACCCTCGCGATGATCCTCAACATGATGGAAGGGTATCAGCCGCTGCCAGCGTTCGGGTCGCTCGCGCTGCTGCATCGTGAGGCCGAGGCGATGCGGCGCGCGTTCACCGATCGCAACCGGTTTCTGGGTGATCCCGATTTCGAGACGCTACCCATGACGCGGTTGCTGTCCAAGGCATATGCCGACAAGCAGCGCGCGACGATTGACCTGGCGCGCGCCACACCGACGCCCGCATTCGACGCGTCCGGGCGCGAGGGCAGCAGCACGACCCACTACTCGGTGGTGGACCAGGATGGCAACGCGGTCTCGACGACCACCACGCTCAACAACTCCTATGGCTCGCACGTGACGGTCGCGGGCGCCGGTTTCCTGCTCAACGACGAGATGGACGACTTCGCCACCGCGCCGGGCAAGCCCAACATGTACGGGCTGGTTCAGGGTGAGGTGAACGCGATCAAGCCCGGCAAGCGGATGCTGTCCGCGATGACGCCCTCGATCGTGGTCAATCCCGCAGGCGAACTCGCACTCGTCGTGGGCACTCCGGGTGGACCGACGATCATCACCCAGGTCTATCACGTAATCAGCAACGTGATCGATCACCGCATGTCGCTTCCCGACGCCGTTTCCGCACCGCGGATGCACCATCAGGCGTTGCCCGATGCGATGCGCGTCGAGGGCCCGGGCGGTTTCAGCGAGGTTGCGCTCGCGTGGCTCAAGGCGTTGGGACACGAGATTCGAGCAACGGGGAACATGGGGGACGTGCAGGCAATCGCCAGGATCCCCACCGGGTGGCAGGGCGTGAGCGACCCGAGATTGGGTGGCGGTGGGGCGGGGTACTGAGCGAGAAGGGAGAAGCGAGGGGATCAATCCTCGCTTCTCCCTTCTCCCTTCTCCCTTCTCCCTTCTCGATCAGTTGCGTCTGAAATCATCCCGCAACACCAGCGTCACCCGATTCCCCGCTTCCACCACGATGTCCCGATCTGCCTTCTTGGCGGCGACCGCCGCACCGGCCGCTGCTCCACCGACGGCACCCACCGCCGTGCCGGTCTTGCCACCGATCACCCGGCCGATGACTGCACCTGCAACCGCGCCGGCACCCGCCGTGGCGACCTGCTCGGCGCCGATATTGCGCGCCTTCATGGTGTAGGCGTAGTCGTTCGCGCTGGCTTCGAGCGGGTACGACGAACCATGGATTGACACACTGCGCGCCGACATCACCAGGGTGCCCTTCTCGCCACGGTTGTCGGCCGGGGCAATCTGGACGATCGCCAGCGACACCACTGACCCTGCAGGAATCGCGACGCGTCCGTTGGCACCGAGCACGTCATTCGCGATACGAACCTGAACGACATCGCCCACATGATTCGACTTCGACGTGATCCGTGCCATCGCAGTGGCGGCGATGCTCGTGCCGCTTTCCACGGTCAGGCCTCGCGCCGGCGAAGGCGACGGCGACGGTGAGCGCGACGGCCGTGTGGGCGCAGGACGCGACGCCGGCGGCCGGACGAACACCGTTTCGGGCGGTGGCAGCGGGCGCATCGTGTCGGTGAGCGGCGCGGCGTCAGCGATCGGCACCAAGCTGTCAGCGGGCGCGAGACTGTCCGCCGCAAGATCGTCCGCCCGGCGGTCGCCGCACGCGGCGATCGCCAGCGTGACGAGAAGGGTGACCATCGACTTTGTCCGTTGCATCATCGTACACTCCGTTGTTGATAGTGCCCCTACGTTGCGGGTAGAGACGCCTGAGTCGCCGGAAATTGCACAGTTAGCCGTTGGCCATTAGCCGTCAATGCTTGTCGATCGTGACATCGAGCGGCAAGGTACGGGGGAGGCCCAGCTGTCTGAGATCGACCCTCTACACCCGCCGTCGAATCCACTCCGGTGTCAGTTCCTGCAACCCCGCCGCCATGCGCGTGAACTCTCCCGAAACCATCAGCAGGCCCACGATGACCAGCAGCAGGCCGGTGGCGCGCTGCACCCACGGCATCCAGCGGCGGAACCGCTGAAACCACGCGCGAAAGGAATCGACCGCGAATGCCGCAGCCAGGAAGGGCACGGCGAGACCCGCAGAATATGCGGCGAGAAGGCCGACACCGCGCGAGACGTCGTCTGCCTGCGCGCCGAGGGTCAGGATCCCGCCGAGGATCGGACCGAGGCATGGGGTCCACCCGGCGGCGAAGGCCATGCCCACGAGCATCGACCCAAGGAACCCGATCGGCTTGCGATCGAGGTGCATCCGTTGCTCGCGATCGAACGCCGAGACGCGGACCACGCCCATCGAGTAGAGCCCGAAGAGAATGATCAGCACGCCGCCGACGCGAGCGAGCCAGATCTTGTGGTACTTGAGCGTGGCGCCGAGGGCCGTGGCGCCGGCACCTAACGCAATGAAGATCAGCGAGAACCCGAGCACAAACAGGCACGCATGCGCCACGGCGTGGCGACGACGATCGGTCATCTCGTCGATGGTCATGCCGGTGAGGAAGCCGAGGTAGCTCGGCACCAGCGGCAAAACGCAAGGCGAAAGGAACGACAGGAGCCCGGCGACGAACGCCACGATCGGCCCCAACGCCGGCGCATCGTTCATCGCGCGCGGCCAACCTGCGCGATCGCACCGATCTCGGCATCGCGGCACGCCTTGCAGAGGCCGTGGATCTCGACGCGATGTCGCTGGTGATGGAACCCGTATTCGTCGGCCACGATTGGCAGGATTCGTTCGAATCGTTCGGTTGAGAACTCCGTGACACGGCCACACCGGGAGCAGATGAGGTGGCCGTGTTGCGCTGGCGAAAGCATGGGTTCGTACCGCTTGTACCCTTCGCCGAAGTCGTGGGCGCGCACCAGGCCGCTCTGCACCAGGACATCGAGCGACCGATAGATCGTCGCGGTCCCGACCTTGTGCCCGAGGCTGCGCAGCTTGCGCTGGATGCCATCAACGGAAAGGTGGCCGCCTCCCGCAAAGACGGACCGCGCCACGAGGTCGCGCTGGCGCGTGATCGGCAGATGTCGGTCGCGAAGCCACTGGCGGAAACGTTCGATCAGATCGCGCGCCGCCGCGCCGTCGTCAGTCATCGGTCCCGGCGGCCTCTCCGCGACCGTCGTCCGCGGCAGGGAGCGGCGGAAACCAGCGCCACGTCTCGACCTGCGTCGGTGGATCCTCGTCGTCGGCGCGTACCGGCACGAGCGCGAGGAGTTCATGCAGTGCCTCGAGCGGACCACTCCCGACTTCATCCAGGCCGGCCTCGAACCCGCCGCGCAGCTTGCCCTTGATCAACGCCGTGTAACGCGCGGTGTAGATCCGTCGTCGATCGCCCTCCACTCGGCTGATCACCGCGGTGCCAAACTCGCGCTGGTCGCGGCGCAGGAGTCGGAAGACCCAGACACCGTCGACCTCGTCGGACGGCATCTGCTCGCGCACCCAGGCAGCGAGTCGTTCCCAGTGCGGTCCCTCGCCCGGGCTGGCGGCGGTCAGTGCGTTGAGCATCGTTCGACGTAGCTGCGGAGCACATGCATGAAATCCTGCGCGTTGGTGACGACGCCGAACGCCTGGTGCGTTCCGCGATCCTTGAGCTTGTTAACGACGAACTCCGTCTGGTCGACGCAGATCGTCATCAGCGGTACGGGTCGGCCGTCGGGCGTATTGGTATGAAAGGCGGGGAGCATGTTGCCAACCGCGATGGCGTGCAGCGCGGTGGCCACGAACACGGCGCCGGTTGCCTTCACGGTGTGCTCGCGCATCGCGTCTTGCGCGTCGTGCGCATCGCTGATCACGCCCGGCAGCGGGCCATCATCGCGGATGGATCCGGCGAGCACGAACGGCACGTTCGTCTCCACCAGGGCGTGCATGATGCCCGACCTGACCAACCCCGACTCGACCGCCGCCGGTATCGACCCAGCGCCACGCACCGCGTTGATCGCGCGCATGTGGAGCCCGTGTCCGCCCTCGGTGGGTCGTCCCGTGTTATCCATGCCGAGGGTCGTGCCGAAGATGGCCGCCTCCATGTCGTGCACCGCCACCGCGTTGCCAGCGAGCATCGCGTGCACGTACCCGTTGCGAATGAACCACTCGAAATCCGCTCGGGCCCGGGAGTGCACGAGGGCTGGCCCGGCGACCCAGACGAGGTATCCGCCGTCACGGGCCTCTTCGACCACACGCTGGGCGAGGTCTTCGTAGTTCACGGGGCGTTCCCGCGACACCTCGGTGCCCATGAACCGGAACTCATTGGCGCCGTGGGCACCGCCGAGGAATCCTTCGGAGTGCACCACCACGCCCTCGCGTCCGTGCTCATCGAGTCCCACGACCACAAGCTCGCCGGCGCCGACACGGCGCGACTCGACCGTTGCGATCAACCCCCCGCGCAGCACCAGAACGCAGTCCATTCGGGGCCGGGTTGGCGCGACCCAGCCGGTCTCGAGGCGAACGTAGGTCGGCAGGTTTGAGGTCGAGAAGAATCGCTCGGGCATCACGCCGTCGGCGGGCGCGGGAGCAAACAGGGCCACCGGCGCATCGGCGAACGGCGGGGCGGAGGTGTCAGGCAGCCAAGTCACAGTGGAAAGTTACCGCACCGAGCGATGCCGACAAAACGGTGCATTGCTTCCGTCCGGGGAGCGGTCCACGTTTGGGCCATGCGATTCCCCACGTTGGTCGCCATCGCCGCCGCCATGGCCGCGGCGCCCGGGGCGATCGTTGCCCAGCGGCCCGATTCGACAGTTCGCCTCCCCGATCGGAGGGTCTCGGTAGCTCGCGGCAATGACTCCATGCACCGCCTTGGTGCCGCGGCGACCGTGGTCGACCACGGGGCGGTGCAACGCGGCCGACTGAGCACCGGCCTTGACGAAGCGCTCGCGTTCGTTCCGGGCGTCTATATCGGCAATCGCTCCAACTACTCGCTCGACCAGCGCCTCTCGATTCGCGGCTTTGGTGCGCGCGCCAACTTCGGGCTGCGGGGGGTGAAGGTACTGCTCGATGGAGTGCCGCAGACCCTTCCCGACGGTCAGAGCCAGCTCACCAACGTTGATCTCGCGCTGGTCGATCGCGCAGAAGTGTTGCGGGGGGCCGCGTCATCGCTGCACGGCAACGCGGCCGGTGGGGTGATCGCGTTTCGAACCCGCGTGGTACCGCGCGCGCCGACAGAGGTAACCGCACGAACGGAATCAGGCAGCTGGGGTTCGTCACGCACCCAGATCGTCGCGGCTGCTCGAAACGATCGCACCGGTGGAACCATCGCAGCCTCCCGGTTCGTCACGCGGGGTTCGCGCGAGCACGCCGCGGCGGAGCAGCGCCGCTTGAGTGCGGGTATGGAGTGGGCCGCCACCGCTCGAACCACGCTGAGCGTGCGACTCGCTGCGGCCGACGATCCACGCGCCGAGAATCCGGGGGCGCTCACTGCGAGCGAGCTGGTGCTCAATCGGCGGTCCGCCGCACCTGCCAACGTGTTGCGTGGCGCCGACAAGGCCGTTCGGCAACAGCAGGTCGCCGTGGGTGCGCGGTACGAGGGAGACAGGGTGGCTTGGGAGATCGTCGCCTTCGGACTCCGACGCGATCTCGACAATCCGATCGCCGCGCCACCGCCGGGGCCACCGGTGCCGAGTGCTGGCACGTGGGTTGGGATCGATCGCCTGGTGGGTGGGGTACGCACCTCGGCGAGCGCCCGAATTGGCACGACAGCACACGCCCCGCGGATCACCGCTGGCGCCGACATCCAGGCGATGCGCGATGACCGCGAGAATCGCGCGGCCATCGGCGGCGTGCCCGGTCAAACGTTGCTGTTGCAACAACGCGAGAGTGTTCGGGAGTTCGGCCCATTTGCGCAGGTCACGATCCCGGTCAGCGACGCCTTCGGCGTGCGCAGCGGTGTGCGTCACGACCGCGTCCGGTTTGCGGTGCGCGACCAACTCACGGCCGATGGCGATGCCAGCGGTGCCCGCACGATGGCCGCGACCAGCGGGCATACCGCACTCACGTTCACGCCGTCTCGACGCATCACGGCGTGGACCTCGGTGGCCACCGCGTTCGAAACGCCAACCACGACGGAACTGGCGAACCGGGAGGAAGGCGATGGTGGGTTCAACACCGTGCTCGACCCGCAACGGAGCGTGTCCGTTGAGATGGGCCTGCGTGCTGCGGTTGGTGGGGCATTGTTGGAGGCCGCCGCCTACCGCACGACCACGCGCGACGCGTTGATCGCGTACCGTGAGAACGCCGGGCGCACCTACTTTCGCAATGCGGGACGCACCCGGACGCACGGCGCGGAGGCCGGCGCCGACATCCCGGTGCGGCGCGGACTCGCCTTCCGGGCCACGTGGACATACACCCAGGCCGTGTTCACCGATTACACCGTGCCCGCTGGCGCTCAGACGGTGACGCTCGACGGCAACCAGCTCGCGGGAATTCCACGGCACATCGCCCGTCTGGGTGTTCGGGGTCCGATCGGCCGTGGCTTCGCAATCGACATCGATCACGCGTTCTCGTCGATGATGTACGCCGACGATCACAACACGATCGCGGTGGACGGGTGGGGCTCCGGCGTCACTGGGGCGCGCGCCTCGTGGCACAACGCCAAAGCGTCCTACGACCTCTCGGCGTTCGTGGCGGTGCTCAACGTCTTCGACCGCGACCACATCGGAGCCGTGACCATCAACGGCGGTGGCGGGCGGGTGTTTGAACCGGGCGCGGGACGGACGGTGTACGTCGGCATGACGGTCGCGACGCGATCTCGGTAAGGGCAAAGCGCACGCTTTGCCCCTACACGAATCCCGCCGCATGGGTTAGAGCAGTCCCACCGGATCCCGATCGACGCTGATTCGCACGCCCCCCCGCCCCGCGCCGACGCGGGGCGCGGCGGTGCGCACCCACCGACCTAGCGCGTCCGACGGCCCCTTGAGGATCAGGTGTGCTCTCCAGCGTTCCTTGATGCGTTCGATCGGGCATGGTGCGGGTCCGAGTACCAGGATCGGCAGGCCAGTTCGCGCGATCGTCCGTTCGCACCAGTCAGCCAGCGCCGTCGCCCGTGCCATCACCGCGGGCTGATCAGGTCCGCTCAAAACCACGTGCACTAGTGAAGTATGCGGCGGATACGCCGGTGACCGGCGCGCCTCGGACTCGAAGGCGAGAAATCCTTCGGCGTCGTGGGCGGCCGCAAGGACGAGCGCCGGATGTTCGGGTTGGCGAGTCTGCACCAGCACTCGCCCACCGCGTGGGCCACGTCCGGCCCGGCCCGCGACTTGTGCGATCAATTGATACGTGCGCTCCGCGGCGCGGAAGTCTGGCAGGTGCAGCGCGATATCGGCGTCCACCACCCCCACCAGGGTCACATTCGGGAAGTCGATACCCTTCGCAATCATCTGCGTGCCGAGGAGGATGTCGACCTCGCCCCGTTCGACCTGCGCGAGAATCCGATGATGCGACCACTTCGATCCGGTTGTGTCCAGGTCCATCCGTGCGACCCGGGCCGTGGGAAAGCGTTCGGCCATCAGCCGTTCGAGCTGCTGGGTGCCGGCACCGACCGCGCGCGCCGTGGCACCGCCGCACACCCCGCACATTTCGGGTTGCACCTCACGATGGTCGCAATAGTGGCAGCGCAGCTCGTCGGGGTGGCGGTGGATCGTCAGCGAGATGCTGCAGTTGGGACACTCGACGACCTCGCCGCACGCCGAACACTGCAGGAACGCCGCCCAACCCCGACGGTTCAGGAGCAGCAGCACTTGTTCACCGCGCGCGAGCGTCGCCGTGACCGCATCGTCAAGCGGGATGGTCCATGGCAGGCCGCCAACATCGCGGACCTGCGCGGCAGTTCGCAGGTCGATGAGATCGACGGGCGGCATCGGCCGGCTGCCAATGCGCTCGGGGAGGCGCACGATGCGTCCGGCGGGCGCGAGACGTGCCCACGTGTCGAGTGACGGCGTGGCGCTTCCAAGCACCAGTCGGGCACCTTCGATGCGCGTCCGCATCGCCGCGACATCGCGGGCGTGATATCTCGGTGTCTCGCCATTCTTGTACGTTGCCTCATGCTCCTCGTCGAGCACAATGACACCGAGGTTGCGAACCGGCGCGAACACGGCAGAACGCGCACCAACCGCCACGTGGGTGTCGCCTCGACGCAAGGCCCTCCACGCATCGGCGCGTTCGCCATCGCTCAGCCCACTATGCAGCACGGCCACGTCGCGCCCGAACATGCCGCGCACCCGACTCACGGTCTGCGGCGTGAGCGCGATCTCCGGGACGAGAATGATTGCGCCACGCCCCTCGGCCAGTGCCCGGCGGATGTGTTCGAGATACACGAGCGTCTTGCCCGATCCGGTGACGCCAAACAGCAGTACGGATTCACCGTGGGGCACCGCAGCAATTTCGGCGAGCGCCGCGACCTGGGCGGGCGTGAGGTCCGGCGGGGGCGCTGATACGGGCAGGGCGTCAAACGGATCCCGCATCGTCTCGGCGTCCTCGATCGCGACCAGTCCTGCGGCCACGAGCGCCTTCAGCGGCGCATCCGTCGCACCCGCCGCGGCGAGCAGTTCAGGAACGCTCGCCCGCCCCGACTTGCCTTCGAGCAGTTCGTAGAGTCGCGCCTGCTTTGGTGCGCGCCCGAAGCGCTTCTCGCGTTCGAGCAACGGCAGCAGATCACCGGCAAGCATTGCGACGCGCGTCGTCGCGATGCCGCCGCGCGTATCGGGTGGAATGACGTCGAGGGTGACGGCGCCCACCCGTTGCAACCGATCGACGACATCCCAGAGCGGGCGCCGAAAGTGCCGAGCCGCCGCCGCGATCGGGCCGCGGCCACCGCGTTCATCGAGCCAGTCGAGCAATCGACCCGCAGTGCCGCCGATGCCGCGGGGTGCATCGGCGTGCACCACCAGATCCACGCTGGAACGGCCCCACAGCGCTCCCGGGAGCATCGAACGCAACACCACGCCAAGCGACGCGCCGTAGTAGCGCGCAACGTGAGCGGCGAGCGAGAGCAGCGGCGCCGTCAGCGCCGGCTCGTCGTCTGGTGCGGCCATGATGTCTCGCGCCGTCATGAGCGGCGGCGGCACGTCGACGGCCACGACGATACCGACCATCTCCTGGCGCCGGACCGGAACAACAACGCGCGCCCCGGGGAGCGCGCGATCGGCGAGGGCTGGCGGGACGCCGTACGTGTAGGGCTCGGCGAGGGGCAACGGCAGCGCGACGTGCGCGTACCGTTCCGTCATCGTCGCGTCACGCCGAGGCCCGCAGTCGACGGGAGCGAAACCTGTCCGCCAGCGATCGAGGCGCCCGCGAAGGGATCGTTGCCGAGGAGGGCGGCGCCGTCCAGGTCGACGATGTCCACCAGCGGGGTGACGTGTGCCGCCGCCGTAATGCCGAGTGAGGATTCGATCATGCAACCCACCATGACCATCATGCCGTGCGCACGAGCGATCGCGATCATCCGAAGTGCCTCACGCAGCGATCCGCACTTCGCCAGCTTGATGTTGATTCCGTCGACACGCCCTGCCAATTGCGGAATGTCGGCGGATGTGACGCAACTTTCATCCGCGATGAGCGGGATCCGCGCGTGGTGTCGAACCTGTGCCAGCCCGTCGAGATCGTCCGGCGCGACCGGCTGCTCAAGCACCGTCACCCCGAATTCCTCGAGCACCGGCAGCATGGCGACCGTGTGCGCCGCGGTCCATGCGCAATTCGCATCGACGCGGAGCTCGCGATCCGTGGCCTCACGAATCGTCCGCAGGAGTTCGGCGTCGCGGTCTGAGCCCAGCTTGATCTTGAGGATCGGATACTCTGCGGCCTCGGCCACCTTCCGGCGCATCATGTCCGGGGTGTCCATTCCGATCGTGAAGGTCGACTGCGGAGCTCGTGCTGGATCGAGGCCCCACAGTCGCCACACCGGCACACCCAATCGCTTGCCGACGAGGTCGTGCAGGGCTGCCGAGATGGCGACCCGGGCCGCCGCATTGCGGCCCAGGGCCAGTTCGAGCCGCCGTTCGATGGCGTCCAGCTGGAACGGATCATCACCGAGCAGCGGGGCGTAGGTCGCCGTCGCGGCCAGCACGGTATCCAGCGTCTCGCCGTAGAACCGTGTGGCTGCGGCCTCGCCCCACCCTTCGACGCCGTCGTCGTCAATGATCCGTACCATGAGCGTGCGATACTCACTTTGTCCACCACGCGCGATGATGAACGGGTGACGCGTCGTGAGCGACAGGATCTCGGTTTCGAGATGAAGAGCCATTGGCCTTGGTGTTTCCCAAAAGATGTGGTCGGACGAGTGAGTCTGCTTCTCGCTTCTCGCTTCTCGTGTGGAATCTACGCCATCGCCCGCACCGTCGCGACGACGCCAGCCGCTAATCGCTCGGGTGCATAGCCGCCTTCCATCAGGGCGACAACGGGTGCGTCAGGAAAGCCCTCGCGCAGGCGGATGATCCAAGTGGCATAGTCCGCGGGCTCGAGCGTAAAGCCGCCCAACGGATCGCCGCGCATCCCGTCGTATCCCGCGGAGATCAGGATGATGTCGGGCGTCCACGCCGCCGTTGCTGCGGTGATCCCGCCCCAGAGCGCGTCAACGTACACCTGCCGGGCGAGGCCGGGCGGAAGCGGGATGTTGAAGCAGTTGCCGACGCCGCGTTCGTCGGACGCGCCGGTTCCCGGATACCAGGGCCACTGATGCATCGACACGAAGCGCGTGTCGGCTTCGTGTTCGACCATGGCCTGGGTGCCATTGCCATGGTGCACGTCCCAGTCGACAATGAGCACGCGCTGGCGATCGGCGCCGGGGAGACGCGCCAGTGACGCCAGAATCGCAATGTTGTTGACGAGGCAAAAACCCATTCCGCGATCGGCGAGGGCGTGATGCCCCGGCGGCCTGATGGCGACAAACGCGTTGCCGCGACCGGCAATGGCGTGCGAACCGCCAGCTATCGCGGCACAGCATGCGCCGACCGCCGCGTTCCAGCTGCCCGGGCCAACATGTGTGTCGGCGTCGAAAGACCCGCTCTCTGCATCGAGGGCACGGAGCTGCGCGATGTGCGCTGGCGTGTGCCGCATCGACAGCACATCTGCGAAATCGACGTCAGCGGGAGGGAGCGGCACATCGGTGACCGTGATCCGAGCGGCATCGAGTGCTGCACGTGTTGTGGACAGCCGCACCGCGCTCTCAGGATGCCCGGCGCCCGGGTGGTGCCCGAGGCACGCGGCGGAGGTGAAGACGTGCACCCGATCAGCGCACAGCGCGACGGCGACGGCGCAGCACGATCAGTGCACCACCGTCGGGCACACCAACGTCGAACAGCGTGTTCGTCTCGTCGCGTAATTCGACTCCGCGAAACTTCACGACAAACTCGCTCCCGTCGGCCGGCTCGCCCATGGCATCGAGGACTCGCTGCTTGACTTCGGCGAGTGGCGTCGCCGACGGCACGGTCAGCGTCACGTCGTCCCACGCTTCGTGAAGCCGCACGCGGAGCGTGATGGCATCGTTCACACGCGACTCGTCGTGGGCGGCAGGGTGGAGAGAAACCGGCTCACCTGTTGCTCGAAGAGCATGGTCGAGCCCCGCACCATCGTGCCGCGCTCGCCCGCGTGCGCGGCGAGGGCGATCTCTTCGCCACCCTGTCCGCGGAAGAGCACCCAACCCGGTCCCTCTTTTTCGGGGAAGGCGGCGTACAGTGGCACGCGCTCACCGAAGAACTTCTTGGCCCGCGTCACGACCTCCTCAGGCGAGATCGCGGTCGTCGTCTCGTAAACCATGCCTACTCCAGCCGAAGAATCGTCACGCCGGTCGGCTGAGCCGGCACCGGAAACGACGACGTGATGGCAAGGGTCAGCAGGTCAAGCACGTCCACCGCACCCGGATCGGCCCCGACCGACTCCTGAGTGATGTAGGCGTAGCGGCCGTCGGGCGAGTAGGCCACCCCGTGCACGATGGGCTTCGCCACCGGAATACGTTTCCGCTCGACCAGCGTTGCAGCATCGATCACCGAAATGCTCTGGTCCTTCTTGTTGGTCACGATGATCGTGCGCCCGTCGGGCGACGGTTCCACGTTGTAGGCTCCCGCGCCGGTCGGAATCGCCTTGATCAGGGTGCGCGTCCGCGCATCCCAGACCTGGAGCACGCTGCCGGCGTTACACGCGACGAAGAGTCGTGTGTCGTCGGGCGACACCGAGACGAATGTCGCCGCACATGCCCGCGTCAGGTCGGGGCCGCCTGTTGCAGTGCCATGATCGGTGCCAGCATGGGTCGGCACCGGGGCGGGTATCAGCTGGGTGACAGCTGGTGCGTGCGATATCCCGGCGTGCCCCGCCGCCTGGTGTCCCTTCCCCAGCCGGATCCGCCGCGCGATGGATAGCGACGACACATCGACTTCGAGAAGTTCGTCCGAGTGCATGCACGAGATATACACGATCGTGCCGGCGTGATTCGACTTCGCGCCATGCGGCATGTCGCACGCCACGAGGTTGGCGATCGTGGTCATCGTCGGCGTGTGCACGATGGAGACGGGATTGACTCGGGGACGGTCACCATAGAAATCGGAGTTCGCCACGAACGTGAAGTCGCCGTCCGGCGTGAGGCCGATGGTCGTTGGATAGGCTTCGAGTGGCGCCACGCCGAGGACCCGGTCGGTGCGCGCGTCGAGGCGCCAGAGCGAACCGTACGGCGTCCCGTGCGAGATCGTCACGTAGTACGATTTCTGGTCGGGCGCGACCGTGATGTTGTGCGGCCCATCCATTTCGGGCGGGCGCGGATCGACCTTCACGACGCGGTCGAGGGTCAGGATGCCCCCGGCGCCCGGAGCGAGCCAGGTCACGATATCGCCAGCCTCGCTCACCACTCCCACGAGATACCGTGGCGCAGGCGCCTGAGCGCCCGCGGCAACGGCTG
Source organism: Gemmatimonadales bacterium (assembly GCA_031388885.1). GTDB lineage: Bacteria > Gemmatimonadota > Gemmatimonadetes > Gemmatimonadales > GWC2-71-9 > Palsa-1233. The sequence goes on from JANMSC010000335.1 coordinate 18,153, forward strand.
CGATGAGCCCTGCGACCAGGCACGGGATCCACAACTTGCTCATCAGGGGCTCTCCTCCTCCGGTGGCCGCGCGGTGACCTCACCGTGATGCAGCCGGAGCGGTCGGAACAGGTCGAACACGCGCGCCTTGCGCCGTAGCACGAGCACCAGGTCGCCGTTCGGCGGCTCAGCCACCCCGCGCACCAGAAGATACGCGGGGAGGGTGACGCCGGCGGGCACGACCGCACGGTACGAGCGCCCGTGCCATCCGAACTCGACGACCCGTGGCACCTCGCGCACGACTCGGTCGAGAAACCAATCGTCGTCGACTTGATACACGCCGTCGACTGGGGATTCGCCATCGAGGAAGAACATCGGATCGAACACGTCGCCGTCATGCCGCGCGTAGTTCGCCTCAGACGCCCGATCGACGTCCTCGAGCTCGTCGCGTCGCGCGCGCCACTCAACGTGATGGCGCAGTTCGTGGGTCAGCGTCTCCCACGCCTCGGTTTCCCAATTGAAGGTGTCGTCGAGTTCGGCCAGTGCCGCGAATGACCCGTGGTACAGCACCACGCGGCTCTGCACCGCCTCCGGCGCATCGTCGCCCAGCGGCAGCGGGATGCATTCGCCCAAGGTGTAGACGTCGGCGCGGACGGGATGGGGCACGGTGCGGGGCGACACGACCACTTCGGTCACGCCATCGAAATAGTCGGCGGGAACCTCGGTGGTCATCCGGCGAACCATGGTCTCGAATGGCTCGAGCTTCATGGGTGGTCAGGCAGCGTCGAGCGCCTGCGCGAGGTCGGCGATCAGGTCGTCGTAGTGCTCCACGCCGACCGACAGCCTGATCAGCCCTGGCGTGATGCCGAAGCGAAGCTGGACGTCCTTCGGTACGTCGGCGTGGGTCATCGACGCCGGATGCTCTGCCAGCGACTCGGTACCACCGAGGCTCACGGCGAGCCGCACGAGTTGCAGTGCGTTCAGCACGCGAAAGGCCGCATGCTCGCCACCGCGCACCTCGAACGCGATGAGGGATCCCGGTCCGGTGCACTGCCGCTGGTAGAGTTCGTACATCGGGTGGTCGGGCTCGAGTTCACCGAGGTAGTGAAGCCGCTCGACGGCAGGATGCGCCCTGAGGAAGCGGGCCACATGACGCGCGTTCTTCATCGCAGCGGTCATGCGCATCTTGAGCGTCTCGAGCGACCGCATCAGCAGCCATCCGTCCATCGGGCTCAGCATCGACCCCAGAAACGTCCGCAGCGCGCGGACGGGGGCCATGGCGTTCGCGGAGCCAAGGGCGGCCCCGGCGATCACGTCGCTGTGCCCGCCAATGAACTTTGTCGCCGAATACACCACGATGTGGGCACCATGCTTGAGCGGCTGCTGCCACAGCGGCCCGAGGAGGGTGTTGTCCACGACGACCACCGGTGTGCGCGACGAATCACCGAGCCGACCCGCCATGGCGGCCACGGCGGCGATGTCGGTGAGCCCGTTGGTCGGATTCGCCGGGGTCTCGAGCAGCACGACCCCGACCGGCCGTCCCGCAATCCGTTCGCGCAGCGCCGCTTCGTGTGGCTCCGGGCGTTCGCCCGCCGGAATGGCGATCGCCTCAATGTTCCACGGCGGGAGCACGTGATGGAGGAAGTGGTCGGACCCGCCGTAGATCGGCGCGCTGTAAAGCACCACGTCGCCCGGCCGCAGCGACGCAAGCAGCACGGTGGTCGTGGCTGCCATCCCGCTCGCGAAGGTCGCGCACGATTCCGCCTCGTCCCACAGGCAGAGCCTGTCCTCGAGAATCTCGAGGTCGGGATTGTTGAGCCGCGAGTAGATGAGGCCCGTGTGCTCGCCCGGCGCGGCTTCCCGGAGCCCGTACGCCACCTCGAAGAAAGCCTTGCCGTCCTCGGCGCTCTCGAACACGAACGTTGACGTCTGGAAGATCGGGCACTTGACAGCGCCCTCGGAGCGGGCGGGGTCGTAACCGAATCCCATCATCAGGCTTTCTGGCCGCAGCACGCGCTCGCCGATGCGGCGGCGGTCCGGATCATGGCTCATGCCTTATGGCTCCAGTCGCTCGGCCAGCCACGCGGAGACGTGCTCGATGCCGATCCGGTCCTGCAGCATCGAGTCGCGATGGCGCACGGTGACGGTGCGCTGCGATGCCGTATCGCCGTCAATCGTGACGCACCACGGTGTGCCCACCTCATCCTGCCGGCGATAGCGCCGCCCGATCGCACCGCCCTCGTCATAGAACGCCGAGAACTTCTTCTTGAGGGCGTGATACAGCTCGAGCGCGATCTCGGGGTGACCGTCCCGCTTCATCAGCGGCAACACCGCCACCTTGACCGGTGCCACCTGCGGGTGGAATCCCATCACCACACGAACCTCGCCGTCGACGTCTTCCTCACGATACGCATCGACCATCGTGGTGAGCGTCACGCGGTCGGCGCCAGCCGACGTCTCGACCACGAACGGGAGGTAACGCTCGTTGGCCGCCTGGTCGAAATACTCGAGCTTCTTGCCCGAGTGCTCCTGGTGACGCGCGAGGTCGAAGTCGGTGCGATTGTGGATCCCCTCGATCTCGTGCCACCCGAACGGAAACTCGTACTCGATGTCGTACGCCGCCTTGGCGTAGTGCGCCAGCTCACCCGGGCCATGCTCGTGCCAGCGGAGCTTCGCTGGGGCGAGGCCGAGCGAGTGATGCCACGCCATGCGGATCTCGCGCCAGCGTTCGAACCACTCCATGTCGGTACCCGGACGAACAAAAAACTGCATCTCCATCTGCTCGAACTCGCGGGTGCGGAAGATGAAGTTCCCGGGGGTGATCTCGTTCCGGAACGCCTTGCCGATCTGGGCGATCCCGAACGGCACCTTCTGCCGAGACGCGTTCAGGACATTCTGAAAGTTGACGTAGATCCCCTGGGCCGTCTCAGGCCGTAGATACACGACCGAGGCGCTCTCCTCCACCGGGCCCATGAAGGTCTTGAACATCAGGTTGAACAGGCGGGGCTCGGTCAGGTCGCAGGCAGAGTGCTGCCCCGGCTGCTTGCTCGGCTTCTGGGGGCAGCGCCCATCCTCCAGTTTATCGGCCCGGAAGCGCGACTTGCAGGTGCGACAGTCGACCAGGGGGTCGGTAAACCCCGCGACATGCCCAGACGCCTCCCAGACCTTGGGGTGCATCAGGATGGCCGCGTCGAGGCCCTCAATATCGTCGCGGGCGTGCACCAGGGACTGCCACCAGCGGTCCTTGACGTTACGCTTCAGCTCGACCCCGAGGGGGCCGTAGTCCCAGACCGACCCCAACCCCCCGTATACCTCGGACGATTGGAAGACGAACCCCCGGCGCTTGGCGAGGGAGACCAGTTTGTCCATTACAGGTAGGTCGGCCATGGGGCGATACTGGCTGGGGTGGCAGGCCCGCGGGCGATCCGCGGAGGGACCGCGGAAAGCTAATCCGCTCCAGACGGCCGGACCCGACGGGACCGGCGCCACGGCATTCCGTGGCAGTCTGGGTGGGTTCGAGCCGTACCCCGGTCCCGGGGAACGGCATGACCCGGCGGCGTTTCCCACACGGGGCCCCGGAGGCAGGTTTCTTGCACCATAAAAAGGGCCTCTATGCCGTCAATCGTTTTGCCCGCCAGGGCCGCCCAACGCTCGACCCGGGGCTTCACCCTCCTCGAGCTGCTCACCGTCATCGTCATGATCGGGATCCTCTCGGCCATGGGCATGTCGAAGCTCGACTGGACCCGATACCGCGCCGACTCCATCGGGCGCGGCGTCATGGCCGAACTGACGGCTGCACAACGCACCGCAGTATCGCTGCAGGCCGACGTGCGGGTCACGATCCTCAGCGCCAACCGCTTGCAAATCCACGAGGACGCCGACAATGACGGCGCCGTCGGGACCGGCGAACGGGTGACGTACCACAGCCTCGATCACATGTTCAACTTCGACAAGAACGGCACGCCCGACTTGCCTGCGCCCGCCAACGGCACGCAGCTCACGACGAACTTCGTCTTCCACCGCGACGGGTCATCGTCGCTTGGTGGGGCGATCTATGTTGCCAGTCCGCGGGTCGATCCCGCCGCCAAGTATTCCCGCGCCATCGCGATTTCGCGGGCCACCGGTCGGGTCACTTGGTACTCATACGGCTCGGGAGCCTGGAAGCGGAGCAGCTGATGCGGCGCAAGAACGGCTTTACCCTGATCGAGATCATGATCGCGATGGTGATCCTGGTGATCGTCGCAACCACGATGGCTCGATTCGCTGGCGCGTTCTCCAAGGGCATGTCGAATTCGGCGATCCGGATCATAGCGGCCAACATCGCATCCGACCGCCTCGAGCTGGTGCGTGCGGATCCGCGTTACACCCGCCTTGTCACCCTGTACGGCACCGGTGCTGGGGCCGACACCACCGGGTTTCCCGGCTACGCCCAAATGCGCCGCCTGACGACGATCGTCCGGGACCAGTCGGGGACGCCGCCGCGCGACTTTACCACCGTCACCGTCCGCGTCACCTCGCCCGGACTCCGGGACACCGTGGCCGTCACCGCCGTCGTCGCCAGCCAGTGAGGCAATTCATGCGATTCCGATCCAGCCGGCCCGCCGGCGGCTTCACACTCATCGAGCTCCTGGTTGCCATCGTCGTCATGGGCTTCGTGACGGCCGGCACGCTGTCGCTCTTCACGTCGCAAAGCCGTGCCTTCCGGGACAACAGCGATCGCTTCGATTTGGTCCAGAATGTCCGTGGCGCGGTCGAGATTGGCGAGCGGGTGATGCGAACCATGGGTGCCGGCAGCACCGGCGACCAGCCGGTGCTGGTCTACGGGTCGGCCAACGTACTCGCTTTCAACACCGACTACGTCGAGCCCGACACCGTGAGCATGCGTTGGGCGGCGTACTTCAACATCAATGTGCCCGCCGCTGACGGCATCGCGTGGGACGTGGCATCGGCGAGTGCGATTCCGAACTCGTCGCCGTCATATACCTATCCCCCGAAGACCTATCGGATGGGCAACGGGTCCGTGTCGCCAGCCGAGACGTACATCTTCTACTTCGAACTTGACGCAACGACGGCGCGCACCGATGACTACGCCCTCGTGCATCGGGTGAACAACGGCACGGCAGAAGTGGTGTCGCGCAGTATCCTGCCGCTTCCGGGCAAGCCCTTCTTCGAGTACCTGATGCAACGGGTGCTGTCGACCGGCGACACCCTCTTGCTCGTGCCGACGTCGCTCCAGCCGTTGATCCGCCGCCCACTCATCTCGGGGATCACCGCTGTCGATTCGGCCAACTATGTGCGGCCCGACTCGGTCAGGGCCGTTCGCTTGAACTTCAGGGTGACGAACGGGCACACCGGCAGCGCCGAGCGTGTCCGCGATGTGACGACCACCGTCGAAGTGCCCAATAACGGCATCCCGATGCCCTCGGTCTGTGGTCGCGCGCCGATCGAGCCGAGCACGCTCACGGTGGTCGACACCGTGCCCGGTAGCGGGCGCGTGTGGCTCACGTGGGACCGGTCGGTCGACCAGGACGCCGGCGAGCAGGACGTGCGACAGTACATCCTCTTCAGGCGGCTCGCTGCTGCCGCCACGTGGTCAGACCCGATCGTGGTCACCCGCGCCGAGCTCGCTCAGGCGACGTACACCATCGAGCTCGCGGGCAACTTGACCGGCACCGCGTACACCTTTGGTATTGCCGCGCAGGACTGTACTCCACTTCAGTCTCCCATTCGCACGGTGAACATCACCACGAGCGTCCCATGAACCCCGCATTGCAGCACAACCGACAGGCGCCGGGCCTCGCTGGCGACCGCCGTGGCATCGCATTGATCTTCACCCTGCTGATGTCGATCGCCGTGGCCGCGATGGCCCTCGGCGCGATCATGCTCTCGTCGGGCGCCGAGCTCTCGACTCGCTTTGCGGCGCGTGAAGCATCGTTGCAGGCGGCGGCCAACGGTGGACTCGAACTGATCCGCGACAGCGTGAACCGCGGCAACTTCGACTCGCTCCTGCCGGGCAATTCGTTCAGCACACTCGTGACCAACGCGCCGGTGTACGATGCCTCCGGCGCTGCGCTGCCGCGCGTCACGCGCTCGCTCTATGTCGGGCGCACCGGTGGTCGGACGGGTGGCGCGGCGACGGCGGGGCAGTACGGCAGCAACTTCGCCAGCGCGGTCTCGATCATTCGCGATCAGCGCGGTGCCGTCGCGGCGCGCCGCCTGCTGATGAGCCAGGACTCCTGGGCCAAATTCGCCGTCGCGATTAACAAGTGGCCGGGCACCGCGGTCTACGGTTGCAGCGAATCGATCACCGGCCCGTTCCACTCCAACGACGTCCTCCGACTGCAGTCGGGGTGCAACCCGAAGATCCTGTTTGCGGGCGCGACGACGGTAGTAGGAAGCGTGTCGAACCAGTCGTCAGGCAACTTCGTGGCGGGCATCAAGATCGGCGTCTCGGCGATTCCGTGGCCAACGCCGGCCAAGGTCGCACTGATGCGGCAGTACGCGCAGGATGCCGATGCGGCCAACGGCGATTACGACATCACCTCACTCACGACCGGCAGCCACACCCCAGGGCTGCGAATCGAGTTCCTGTCGATCGACGTCAACGGGAACGGGCTGAGCGAATGGACCGAAGGGTTCATGCGGGTCTGGAAGCCAGCCGGCACGGGCGACTCCACCCTTGCGTATGCCACCGGCCGGCGGTGGAACACCGTGCCATCCGGCACAACGTATACCGCTGACCCGAACATGGTGTCGCGCAATTGTGGCGCTGTTGCCCAGCTGAATGGTACGGGCGCGAGCCTGTTCCGCACGGCCAGCCAAGTGTACAACCTCACGACCGGGGCGACCTCAGTGAAACAGGCCGCCGTGCGCGCGCTGCTGACCAACGGCACGCGCCGTTGCTACCAGGGCGGCGACCCCCGCCTCTTCCCGGCCGTGACATTCGATTCGCTCACGCCCGATTCGCTCATCACCAACGCACCCGGCGTACACCCGTTCGGCTGGTGGGCCAAGCGCCGTACTGGCCCAGTGGCGGCCCTCTCGACGGTGCGGTCCGGCGACGATGACTACCTCATTCCGCTCGGCTCCAATCCGAACTTCAAGGGCGTCGTGTACGTCAGCGGCGACGTGGCGATCAGCGGACGACTGCGCGGCCGCGTCTCGGTGTTTGCCACCGGCAATATCGTGCTCGCCGACGACCTGCTCTACACCAACGCCCCCGGCACCAAGTGCGATGCCGAAGGCGACATCTTCGGCGCCATCGCGACGATCAACGTGATCATTGCCGACAACAATATTCAGACGCCGTTCCGGGTGAACAACGTGATGTGGGGCGGTTACGACGACACGCCCCGCGACGAGAGCTACAACATGTTCTTCCTCGCGGCGGGCACCGTTGGCGTGAGCGGCAACGGCAACTTCTTCACCACCGGCCTCAGCGGCGTGCCGGGACCGGTACCGCCGTACCGCATGACGGGCACGATGAACGCCTCTGCCACGGCGGAAGTGTGCGCCGGGGGTCCGGCCGGCTGCATCCGCATCACCGGCGGCCTGGGCATGGGCAAGGTCGAGTACTACACGTACTCGCCGGCCGGCTCGACCAACGCCTATGGTTACGCCGAGGCGCACACGTATGATACGTGCGGTGCGGTAAACCCGCCGCCGTACTTCCCCACCACCGGCCGATTTACGGAGAGCCGCTACTACGAGCTCGACCCGGTGTGGCTGAACCAGATGACGATCGCGACATACTTTGAGCGGTTGAGGGCGCAGTAGAACAACAGGAGAAGAGAGAAGGGAGAGCGGAATCCCTGTCATCCCGACCGGAAGCGCCGTAGTGGAGGGACCTCAATCATGGATTGGGGTCCCTTCTCCCTTCTCCC
>JANMSC010000364.1:0-2360 GCA_031388885.1 Gemmatimonadales bacterium
GGTCCGAACTACTACGGGTTGGTGTTCGATCCGTTCGCACCCGATCCGCGATTCATCGGATCGGGTGGGCGCGCCGAGTATTCACTGCTCGCTGCAATCGACGGTGCGACCGGGGTGCCGGTGGAGAACACTGGCGGATCGGGCACGCGCGGATCGCACTGGCGTGAGTCGGTGTTTCGCACCGAGTTGATGACTGGGTGGGCTGGTGGGGCGATGCAGATGAGTCGCGTCACCGTCGCGGCACTGGGCGACATGGGCTACGACGTCGATATGAGCCGCGCCGATCCGTTCATGCTGAGCGTTGGCGGCGTGTCGGGAGCGGTGGATCGTGGGGTGGAGCTGATCGATCGAATGATCGCGCCGATCGGGACCGTGGATCGGACCGGGCGGTGGTAACTCCAGCGTCGTCCTGAGCGCAGCGAAGGACCACCGTGGTGGTGTTGGCCAGCGGACCGCCTTCGTCGGATTCCATGAGCAACGTCACGCCGCCCAGGTCAAGGAGATTGGCGCGACACTGGCATAGCACCGCTATTGCGGGACCGGCTGTCGTGGCGTAGCGTATCGGTCACCCGACGAGGTGTGCTGCGTGGCAATCATCGCATTCTATTTCGCATTGAGCTGGGCCGTTGGCGCGATGCTGATCGCCGTGCTTCGCGTCAAACTGCCGTGGCGGCTGCCGCGTGCCGTGCGGATGGTGCCGCTCGCGCTGGTGGGCGCGTTCTTCTTCGTGCCGGTGGTGGTCAACAGCGCGTTCCTCAATGTGCCCTTGCCGATACCGGCGCTGGTGATCGACGCGGTGACCGGGCGCACCACACCGCTCAACGACGTGCTCTCGACGGCGGCACTTCCGTTTGCGATTGGTTCGGTACTCCTCTGGGTGATGGCGTACGCCGTGGCGGGGCAACGCTCGGACCGGCGGGCGACGGCAGCGGCGGTGCTCGCCATGGCAGCGTCGCGGTCGAACCCTGCCGCGTCGGCGTACGACGAGCCGATGGATGACGGCTCGGTGTACGAGCCGGGAGCGGGAACTCGCGGGCGCGAGCGGATGCTTGATGCGGTACGTGGTGCGCTGCAGTCCGGGGCGCGTTTCCGGGTTCACCATCTCAGGAGCGACGGCCGGTTCGCCTACTTCCGCGGCACCGAAGTGGTCGAGCTCGACCTGGGCGAGTTGCAGGAGACCGACCTTTCCGTCGAGGCGTTGCTTGAGCGGGGCCCGGGCAACAGTTGGGTGGTGTTGGAATTGTGGGCGCAACCGAACGACGCCGAGCGGCCGCGCGACGAGTTCATGCGGCGGGTGGCGGAGCGGCGGGATCGCGGGAACGTGGCGGCGGAAATGTTTCCGCATGCGGCGGGATTGGTGTAGTAGGGGCAAAGCGTACGCTTTGCCCCAACACCAATAAACGCAACGTTAACGGTATCGGTGCGACGAATGGGCGTTCGATCATCGCCCATCGATCATCGATCATCGATCATCGATTTCATATCGATCACAAACCGATATTTGACGTCACTCCGCAACATCCGTTCGTACGCCTCGTTGATCTGCTGCATCGGAATCATCTCGATCTCGCTCACGATCCCGTGTTCCCCGCAGAAGTCGAGCATCTCCTGCGTCTCGGCGATGCCGCCGATGCTGGAGCCCGAGAGCGAGCGGCGGCGATTGATCAGCTTGCGGGCGCTGGGTGATGGATGCGGCGTTGGGGGGATGCCGACCAAAACCATCACGCCGTCGCGGTTGAGGTGATTCAGGTACGGGTCGAGGTTGTGCGGCACGGCGACGGTGTTGATGATGAGATCGAGTTGTTCGTGGGAGGGCAAAGCGTGCGCTTTGCCCTTACGACCATCATCCGGTGATGTCACCACCACACGGCTCGCTCCGAGTCGTTTTCCGTCGGTGACCTTTCCCACCGACGGGGTGTAGAGCGTGACCTCGGCGCCCATCGCGTGCGCCAGCTTCACCGCCATGTGACCGAGCCCGCCGAGTCCCACGACACCGACGCGCGAGCCAGTGCCGACGTTCCAGTGGCGCAGCGGTGAGAAAGTGGTGATGCCGGCGCAGAGGAGTGGTGCGGCGGCGGCAGGATCGAGGGTGTCGGGAATGCGCAGGGTGAACGCCTCGTCCACTACGATGTGGGTCGAGTAGCCGCCATACGTCACGCCGCCCAGGTGCGCGTCCTTGGAGTTGTAGGTGAAGGTGGCGCCGGGCTCGCAGTACTGCTCGAGGCTGTCGGCGCAGCTCTCGCAGTCGCGGCACGAATCGACCATGCAACCGACGCCGACCATCTCGCCGGGCTTGAAGCTCGTCACGCTGGCGCCGACCGCAGTGACGCGGCCGATGATCTCGTGCCCGGGAACGCAGG
>JANMSC010000372.1:0-15568 GCA_031388885.1 Gemmatimonadales bacterium
CAATCGATGTGGCGGACGTCGTCACCCTCGGCGTACGGTCGGACATCGGCAAACTCCATCCCGGTGCCGCGGAACACCGAACGGACTTCACCGCCCAGCAACGCATCGGTGGCCCGCCGCCCGCGAAGCGCGAGCGTGCGGACCTGCTTCAGCAGGGCGGGAGGAAGGATCCCTGCCATGTCACGGCACCGGCACCGCAGCGAGAACCTGCGTCACTACGGCATCACTGTCGAGTCCTTCGGCTTCGGCGTCGAAGGTGAGCACGATCCGGTGACGCATCACATCGGGTGCCAGCGCCTGAACATCGGCTGGCGTGACAAAATCGCGGCCGCGCAAATAGGCGTGCGCCCGCGCTGTCTGAGCGAGCGCGATCGACGCCCGGGGCGACGCCCCGTACGCGATCATCGGTGCGAGCGCACCCAGGCCGACCGCCGCGGGTTCGCGAGTCGCGCGCACGAGGTCGACGATATAATCCGCCAGCCGCGGATCAAGATGGAGATGTTCGATCTGCGCCCGCGCGGCAAGCACCTGGGCCGGCTCGGCCAGGCGACGCACGGCAATGGGATCACTGGTTGCGCTCATCCGCAGCAACACCTCGCGCTCCTCGGCGCGCTCAGGATACCCCACCTTCACCTTCAGGAGGAACCGGTCGAGTTGCGCCTCGGGGAGCGGATAGGTCCCCTCGCTTTCGATCGGATTCTGCGTCGCCAGCACGAGGAACGGGTCAGGCAGTGCGTAGCTCGTCCCGCCGATCGTGACCTGACGTTCCTGCATCGCTTCGAGCAACGCCGACTGGACCTTGGCCGGCGCACGATTGACCTCGTCCGCGAGCACAATCTGCGCGAAGATCGGGCCGCGACGCACCGTGAACACCGCGCGTTGCGCTTCGTAGATCATCGTTCCTACGACATCGGACGGCAGCAGGTCCGGGGTGAACTGAATCCGCGAAAACGTGGCGTGCAACACGTCGGCGAGGGTGCGCACCGTGAGGGTTTTCGCGAGCCCCGGAACGCCTTCGAGCAACACGTGTCCACCCGTGAGCAACCCGATCAGGAGGCGTTCAACCATCAGCTCCTGCCCGACCACCCGCTTGGCGACTTCGGCCGTCACGTCCGTTACCGGGAAGCTCACGCGTCCTCCGTCGTCATGCCGACTGCCTGATAGATCCGACGTTCTTCCTGCGGCGTCAGCACCCGCCACCCGCCGGCGGGAAGGTCGCCCAGGCGCACCGGACCGTAGGCCACCCGCGCGAGACGCTCGACCTTGCCGCCCATGGCCTCAACCCAACGACGCACGATACGATTGCGCCCCTCCGTGAGCGTCACTTCGAACACGCAGCGCCCATCACGCCCCGGACGCACCCGAACGCGCGACGGGATAACCGGCTGCTCGTCCACCTTGACGCGCGACTTGGCAAGCTGTTCCAGCGTTGCGGGATCAACGCCATGCACCAACGCGATGTAACTGCGGGGAATGCGGTAGCGCGGGTGGGTCAGCCGGTGCACCGCTTCGCCATCGGTGGTGAGCAGGAGCAACCCGGTCGTGGCGACGTCGAGCCGCCCGACATATGTAAGCCCGGTCGGATCGTTGATCAGGTCGAGCACCGTGCGGCGACCTTCTTCGTCGCTGGCGGTGGTGACCACGCCCATCGGCTTGTGCATCGCGATCCAGCGCCGCTCAACCAGCTTGACAACCTTGCGGCCGATGGTCACGCGCGAGCGTTCCGGATCGACGGACATACCGAGTTCGGCGGGTCGCCCATCGACCTTCACCTTCCCCGCCTTGATCAGCTCCTCGGATTGGCGGCGCGACGCCACGCCTGCCCGCGCCAAAAAGCGCTGCAACCGCATCGGCGGCATCAACCTTGTTCCACCGACGCGAACGCGTCACCATCAGCCGGATCCGCCTCGGCCCGATGCGGTTGGAGCGCAATCGTCAACTCTTCGGCGCGAGGCAAGTCCGACAGGTCGTTGAGCCCGAGCAACTCGAGAAAGTACGGGGTCGTGCCGTAGAGCATCGGGCGACCGAGCCCCTCGCTGCGACCGACCACCTCAATCAGGCCACGCTCCTGAAGCGTGCGCAACACGCCGCCGGAATTGACGCCACGAATCTCCTCGATCTCGGCACGCCCTACCGGTTGGCGGTATGCGATCGTCGCGAGCGACTCGAGCGTCGCCGCGGAGAGCCGTGGCTGGCGTTGGGCTGCCTGCGCGCGTTCGATCGCCGCCGCGTATGCCGGTCGGGTCAGGATCTGCCATCCGCCAGCGAGCTCGAGCACCTCGACCGCGTGTCCGTCGAAGTCGTAGTGCTCGCGCAACTGGTCGAGTGCGGTGCGCACCTCGGCCGACGACGAGTCGGCGTCGAGCGCGCCCAGCTCTTCCAGCGTGAGCGGGCGGGTGGCCGAGAACAGTCCGGCCTCAAGGAGCAGCGACAGCGGCGTCAACGAGCTCACGTGCAACCACCAGGTTTCCAAAGGGAGCGGTCTGCTGAATCCGGCACAGCCCGCGCTTGGCGAGCTCCAGGATGGCGAGCAGGGTGGACAGGACGTCCACAATCGAGGGATGGTTTCCCAGCGCTTCGCGCCAGTCAAACTCGGTGCGATCAGCCAGGAGCGCCTCAAGGCGCAGCGTTGCTGATTCGACGTCAAGCGGGCGCGCAACCACACTGTGCAGCATGGGCGAGGGGATCTCGGCGATCACCTGTTCGACCGCGAGCAGCAGGTCCAGCAGGTCGAGGCTGAGCGGGAGCGGTGGGAGCGCAGATGGCGGCGGCGGGAGGACGCCACGGGCGTAGCGCTGTGCTCGACGCTCGGCCTGACGGCTCATCCAGACCGCAATCTCCTTCACCTGCTGATACTCGAGCAGCCGACGCACGAGCTCGGTGCGCGGGTCCTCCCAGAATTCGTCGTCGAACCGGCGCGGCAGCAGCATCTGCGCCTTGAGCCGGATCAGCCGTCCAGCCATCTCCAGATAGTCGGCGGCCTGGTTGAGCCCGAGCGCGTGAATCGCCTTGAGGAACTGCTCGGCGATCCGGGCAACATGAATGTCCGCGATATCAATCTGGTCGTCGCGCACGAGGTGCAGGAGCAGGTCGAGCGGTCCGGTGAAGCCATCGAGGGCAACGACAAACCCGCTCCCCTGCCCGAGGTCCCCCTCTGCGCCGTCGAGCGACATGGTCATCACCGAAAGATGTTCCATCCGTCGCCGACCGCGAAGGGGAGGGCAAGGCGAAGCAAGTTGGAGAAGGCCCACGACGCGGGAGCGAGGAGCACCCCGATCACGGGCCGGAACACGAAGACAAGCAGCACGACGAGCAACAGCCCGAAGCGGTCGAGGGCGCGATACTTCGCCCCCATGGCGGGCGGGAGGAAATGGTACAGGATCCTCGACCCGTCGAGCGGAGGAATCGGGATCAGGTTGAACACCGCCAGAATGAGGTTGATCTGGATGCCGTAGGTGAGCATCCGCTGCCCCGCCTCCACGGTAGTGGTCCCGGCGCCACCGAGCAGCTGGTGCGTCGCGCCCAGCACGACAAAGAGGAGCGTGCACACCACGGCGAGAATCACGTTCGTGATGACGCCTGCGCTCGACACGATCAGGTCGCCACGGCGGTAGTTGCGGAAGTTGCGCGGGACGATCGGCACCGGCTTGGCACCGCCGAACGTGAAGGCACCGTTGCTTGCGAACCAGAGCAGGGCCGGCATCATCACGGTCCAGACCGGATCGATGTGCGGGATCGGGTTCAGTGTGAGGCGGCCGAGCTTGTAGGCGGTGTCATCCCCTTGCCGCAGTGCTGCCCAGCCGTGAGCGAACTCGTGGGCCACGAGGGCGAAGAGCAACATCGGAAGCGCGAGCAGGAAGTCGCTAAGGGCTCCTGTCAGGAGGCATTCCTCGGTTGCGGCGGGGATTCAGGAGACGATTTCAGGGCGTAAGGTACTCGGGCAACTGGGCTTGGGTCAAAAGGTCTGCCCGGGTGGATCCCTTGCCGCCCGATGCCATATCCTCTATGCTTCAAGGCTTGGACTGCCACTGGGATGGCGGCCCGACATCACTCCCCGGTCGTTCCGGGATCACGAGAGGTTTGCCAGTGCCGCGTATCAAGTCCGCCAAGAAACGTATGCGTCAGACCAAGGTTCGTACTGCCCGGAACAAGGCGGCACGCAGCGAACTGCGGACCGCTGTCAAGAAGGTCCGCACCGCGGCGACCCCCGCCGAGGCGACCGAGGCGATGAAGAAGGCGGAAGCAGCGATCGACCGCGCCGGCCGCAAGAATCTGGTGCACCGCAACGCTGCGGCGCGCACGAAGAGTCGCCTGGCCAAGGCAATCAATGCGGCGGCGAAGGCGTAACCCAGCCCTACACCGCCGTCAATTCCGCACCGCACTTCTCGCAGTACCACTCCAACGGCTTGTTCATCGCGCCACACTCGCCACAGCGGACCGTGCGCCCCACCGGGGCCGCCGCCGCGACGTCGGGGGCCGGACCGCTCGCGACGATTTCGTGTGCGAGCAGGGCTCCGCCGGGAGCGGCGGCGGCGTGCTGCGGTTCTGCAGGGCGGGACGACACCGCTGACGGCACGTCCGATGTCCCGCGACTCGGGCGGAACGAGAGTGGGCCTGGTGCGCCTGGGCTAGCACCGGTGGGGGCACCCTCGTCGAAAATCGAGAGCAGCTGATCGGCATCGTCCGGCGCGAGTTCACCGATTCCAATCGGTTCGGATTCGTCGAACGCGACGATACCCATTGCCTCCGGGACGGGCTCACCCGCCGCAGGAGCCGAATCACTCCACGCGGGTTCCCCCAGCGGCTCGTTCAGCGCAAGGACCTCCGGTGCTGCTGCCGGTTCGGCCGTCCGCGGCTCCCGATGCACCTGCGCCAGCGCATCCTCAAGCCGCGCGATCCGATCGCCCGCTGCAGCGAGCGAGAGATCAAACGCCTCGATATCACTCGCATGCCGAGTCCTTTCGGCGTCAAACCGATCACGATCGTATTCGCCGACTGCGAACCGGAGCTCCGACTCTGCCAGCGCCTCGTGAGCGGTCGTCGAACGCATCATCAGGTCGCCGTGTTCAACGCGGTCATCGTGCAGCCTGGAGGCGATCGTGTCGGAGTGCTCTCGCAGCCGACCCGTGAGTCCGTCGAGGCGCAGGTCGTAGTCGCGTCGCACCCGGGCACGCACCGATTCGGGCGTGTCCGGACCACTCTGGTCGAGACGGGTCAACCAGGCGTGTAGCGCATCGCGTTCAGCAAGCAGCTGTTCGACGGCGGCGAGATCGTGCGGCATGTCCATGAATCAATCCTGCGAAGAGTTCGACGGATGATATCGGGGCGACGGACTCAACAACAATGAAACGCTTGCCAGGAAACGGAAAGGTCCGCGGTCGAGCGGTCAGCCCTCGTACACCACCCGACCGTCCACCACCGTGAGCCGGACCCGGCCAGGCATCACTTCACCAGCCCACGGAGTGTTGCGCGACTTCGATCGGAAGCGTGACGGCTCAACGGTCCACTCGGCTTCCGGGTCGAATACCACGACGTCACCAGCAGCGCCCGGCCGCAGGCTACCCCCCGGAAGGTGCCAGAGCCTGGCCGGCGCGCAGCTCATCCGCTCGATCATCAGGGCGAGCGTGAGGACTCCGGGGCGCACCAGCTCCCGCAACGCGAGTGAGAGCGCCGTCTCGAGGCCGACGATTCCGTTGGGGGCGTCGTCGAACTCGCGCTCCTTGGCGTCATAGTGGTGGGGCGCGTGATCGGTCGCGATGCAATCGATCGTGCCATCGGCCAGCGCGTGGCGAATCGCGTCACGGTCTTCCGCTTCGCGCAACGGCGGATTCATCTTGGCGTTGGTGTCGTAGCCCTCGCACCGTTCGTGCGTGAGCGAAAAATGGTGGGGCGCCGCCTCGGCGGTCACGGCCAACCCCATCTCTTTCGCCCGACGGATCAGCGCTACCGATCCGCGCGTGCTCATGTGGCACAGGTGCACATGCCCACCCGTGAGCTCCGCGAGAATGCAATCGCGTGCGACGTGGATCTCCTCGGCCGCAGCGGGAATTCCCTTCAGACCCATCCGAGTGGCGACAATGCCTTCGTGCATCGCGCCTCCCTGTGCCAGCGGCGTGTCCTCGCAATGATCCGCGACCGGGATGCCGAAGGTGCGGGCGTATTCGAGCGCGGTCCGCATCAGGTGACTCGACATCACCGGATTTCCGTCGTCGCTGACCGCAACGGCGCCAGCAGCAACCATCTCGCCGAACTCCGCCAGGCGCTCGCCACGCTGCCCCACCGAGATACATCCGATCGGAAAGACTCGGGCGAGTCCAGCGGCTTCGCCGCGCGATTTCACGAACCCCACGGCACTCTGGTTGTCAATGACAGGATCGGTGTTCGGCATGGCACAAATTGCGGTGAATCCGCCCGCCACCGCCGACGCCGCACCGCTGGCGATCGTCTCGCGATCTTCCTGGCCGGGCTCACGCAGATGCACATGGACGTCGATCAGGCCAGGCGCAACGACCAGCCCCGTCGCAGTGACGACACGGCAACCATCGGGGGCACCGAGGTTGCGACCGAGCCCCACGATGCGTCCGCCGTCGAGCAGCAGGTCAGTGACCTCATCGAGGCCCTGCGACGGATCGATGACCCGGCCACCGCGTATCAGGATCGGTGCGCCACGATTGGTCGTCACTTGTCTTCACCGCCGGCCGACGCCCAATCCGGCGCACCGCCTGCCAGCAGATAGAGCACCGCCATCCGCACCGCGACGCCGTTGGTCACCTGCGGCAGGATGACCGAATGTGGCCCGTCCGCCACGTCGGAGTCGATCTCGACTCCGCGGTTCATCGGGCCCGGATGCAGGATCACGACGTCCCGCGATGCTCGTGCCAGACGTTCCGACGTCACGCCGAAGACGCGATTGTATTCACGCAGCGACGGGATGAACCCCGCGCTCATCCGCTCGAGCTGCAACCGGAGAACATTCAGCGCGTCGGCCCATTCGATGGCGTCCTCGACTCGGCGAAACACGGTGACACCCATCCGCTCGACATCGCGCGGGAGCAGTGTTGCCGGACCACAGACCCCCACCTCCGCGCCGAGGTGACGCAGGCCCCAGATGTTGCTGCGGGCCACACGCGAGTGCAGCACGTCGCCCACGATGCAGACCTTCAGCCCCTCGATCCGGCCAAATCGGTCGCGCAGCGTGAGCAAGTCGAGGAGTCCCTGGGTCGGATGTTCGTGCGTGCCATCGCCGGCGTTGATGACGTTGGATCGAATGCGGTCGCCAAGGAACGAAGCGGCACCCGATGCACCGTGACGGATCACCACCATGTCGATCCGCATCGCCTCGAGGTTGCGCGCCGTGTCCACCAGCGTTTCGCCCTTCGACACCGACGATCCGGCGGCCGCGACGTTGACCGTATCGGCCGACAACCGCTTCTCGGCGAACTCAAACGAGATGCGGGTGCGAGTGGACGCCTCGAAGAAGAGGTTGACGATCGTCTTGCCGCGGAGCGCGGGCACCTTCTTGATCGGCCGTTCACTCACTTCCTTGAATGGCTCCGCAGTATCGAGGATCGCGGTGATCTGTTCGCGCGTGAGCGACTCGAGGCCCACCAGGTCCTTGCCGAGCGTGGCGCTCATGCGGCCCCGCCCCGAATCAGGTCTACCGCGTCGTCGCCGTCGAGTTCCGCCATCAGCACGTTCACCCGATCGCCCTCGGTGGTCGAGACTGCGAGCCCGACCACATCGGCTGCGATGGGCAACTCGCGCCCGCCACGATCGACCAGCACGGCGAGCAGGATCCGGCGCGGCCGCCCGAAATCGGCGATCTCGTCGAGCGCAGCTCGCACCGTACGCCCAGTGAACAGCACGTCATCGACGATCATCACCGTCGCACCATCGAGATCTGGCGGGAGGCGGGTTTCGCGAACCACCGGGCGTTGCCCGACGCTTTGGAGGTCGTCGCGATAGAGGGTGATGTCGAGCGTCCCGCGCCCGAGGGGTGCACTGAGGTGCGGCTCGATCAGCGGCGCGAGGCGCTGGGCGAGCTGCACGCCGCGCCGCTGGATCCCCACCAGCACCGGTGGCCCGCCGCCCGCCGCCAGCTCGACCAACTCCGATGCCATGCGTGCGAGAACTCGCCCGAGTGCGGGGGCGTCGAGGAGGCGTGAGGTGAGGGGCATCGGAGGTGAATAGTATCACCGGAGGGGGAGTGGGGCTTGGGGCCGTGCCTCAAGCCTCGCCAACAATGCCGTGCGTGCGAATGACCTCCCGAAAAAACAGCGCCGACCGCTTTGGCACCCGGCGTTGCGTCGGGTAATCGACCTGCACGAGCCCGAAGCGCTTGGTGTAGCCGTGCGACCACTCGAAGTTGTCGAGCAGCGACCAGACGAAGTACCCCCGCAGGTCGACGCCGGCGAGGATCGCGTCACGGGCGGCCGCGATGTGATCACGCAGGAATGCGGTGCGATGCGCATCCTCGACCACGCCGTCGATCGGTGCAGGATCCTCGAACGCCGCGCCATTCTCGGTCACGACGATCGGAATCGCGCCGTACCGTGCCGTGAGTTCAAGCAATGTGCGCGTCAACCCGGGCGCGTCGATCTCCCAATCCATCGCCGTGTGGGGGGCGTGATCGAGGCGCACCCGACGCTCCCGCACCGGCGGCGACTGGTCATCGCCGGTGACCATCACGCGGGTGTAGTAGTTGACGCCGACGAAGTCGATTGGCGAGGACATCAGGCGAAAGTCGCCCGGATCGGGATGGTGCCAGGCGGCGCCAAAGAGCTCCTCGAGGGCGCGCGGATAGCGGCCCCTGAACAACGGATCCAGAAACATTCGCGAGTAATACGCGTTGCCACGCTCGGCGGCCGCGATGTCAGCCGGTGCCTCGCTCGCCGGTTCGCGTGGCTCGATGTTGACCACGATTCCGATCTTCGTGATGCCTTCGCCGCGCGACGCACGCACGGCAGCACCATGCGCAAGCAGCAGGTGGTGCGCCACACGCGGCACGGCGTACAGGTTGCGGTGCCCAGGCGCCCCACCACCTCTGAGGTAGCCGCGGTCGGCAATGATCCGTGGCTCGTTGAGCGTGGCCCACGATGCGACGCGATCACCGAATCGGCGAAAACAGAGCACCGCATATTCGGTGAACCAGTTGGCGATGTCACGGTTGAGCCATCCGCCGCGATCGTCGAGTGCAGCCGGGAGGTCCCAGTGATAGAGGGTGACCCACGGTGCGACGCCGGCGTCACACAGCTTGTCGAGCAGGCGATCGTAGAAGTCGAATCCCTTCGCGTTGACCCGACCGGTCCCTTCTGGCAGAAGCCGCGACCAGGCGATCGAGAAGCGATAGGCAGGCAGCTCGAGGGTCTTGATGAGGGCAACGTCTTCTTCCCAGCGGTTGTAATGATCGCACGCGATATCGCCGGTCGAGCCGTCGGCGATCGTGCCCGGCGTATGCGCGTACCGATGCCAGATGCTGACGCCCGCGCCATCCGCGAGGGGTGACCCCTCGATCTGGTAGGCGGCCGTCGCGGCACCCCATGTGAACCCCGGCGGAAATCGATAGGCAGTCATCAGTGGGTGTGGGAACGAGCTGGCGTCCGCGCCTTGCACGTCGGCGACATCGACGCTCAACCGATCCGTTCGAGTTCCGACAGTTCGTCGCGCCGCGCACGCGTCGCCCAGGCGTGCATGCCGAGGGGCACAAGACCCACGCGCGACAGCATCCGACGATAGGTCGCCGCAGGTCGTCGCTCAAAGCCCACGTGATCGCCGGTGCTCGCGTCAAGCGCGGTAAACGTTGGCAGGAACGCGACTCCGCCGAGCAGGGGCACGAGCTGTGCGAGCACGCGACGCACCATGACAGTCGGCAGGTAGTGCAACACGTCGGCGCACACGACAAGGTCGAACGGGCCGTCGAGTCCGAGCTCGTCAAGCCGATCGACCTGTCCGAGGCGAAGGTTGCGGCGGCGGCCCCACCGCGCGACCGCCCACGCGCTCGAGTCCACGCCAGCGTACCGCACCGCTGGGCGGAGCCGCTGCAACACCGAATACCAGCGGCCCTCCCCTGCTCCCACATCGAGCACCGACCTGACCGGGCGCAACAGCAACTGCTCGGTGATCGCCAACGCGCAGGTGACCTGCCGCGCGAGGTCAGCACGCGATCCGATCGCATGACGCGGATCGCGGTACCACTTGTCGAAGTACGGTTGATCGTAGCGTTTCATCTGCGCGGTCGGCCTGCGGCAGCCGCTCCGAAATGGTGAGGGCTCGTGTTCACGACCCCGAACGTAGCGTCCGGTCCGGTGCGGCGGCAGGACGCGGACGCGGGATTCGGTAGATCAGGAGGGCGATCAGCAGGAACCCAAGCGCCACCGGAGTTCGAGCGTCGAGCTTGACCAGCCACAGGAAATGCAGGACGCCGAGGGTCGCCGCCACGTACACCAGGCGGTGCAACTTCTGCCAGCGCTTCCCGAGTCGGCGTACAGCGGCGGCATGCGAGGTCAGCGTCAGAGCGAGCAGAATAGTCCACGCCGAGAAACCAACGGTGATGTAGGGGCGCTTGATGATGTCGTTGACGATCTCGCCCCAGAGCAGCGACTGGTCAAACACGAGGTAGCACGCCATGTGAATCGTCCCGTAGGCGAACGACCAGAGTCCGATCGGTTTGCGCAGGCGGATGAGGCCGTTGACGCCGGTCAGGCGGCGCAGCGGAGTGACCGTCAGCGTGAGCAGCAGGGTCGCCAGCGTCGTCATGCCGGTGAAGTGCTCAATCTCTTCGGCCGGGTTCGCGCCGAAGTCGTCGGCGACGAACCGGCGCACCAGGACCGCCAGGGGGATGATTCCCGCAACGATCACCGCCGGCCGGACGACCCGGCCGATCCACTGAGCTGCAGTCATGGTGTCAGAAGTTGCGGCGGAGATCCATCCCCGAGTACAACGAGGCGACTTGGGTCGCATAGCCGTTGAACGGCAGCGTGGGTCGCTTCAGGAAGTCGCCAATCCGGCGCTCGCGGGCCTGGCTCCAGCGCGGGTGATCAACGGCGGGATTCACGTTGGCGAAGAAGCCGTACTCGTCAGACGCCAGCAGTTGCCAGGTGTTCATCGGCTGCTGCTCGGCGAAGCGAATCTTCACGATCGACTTGCCACCCTTGAAGCCGTACTTCCACGGCACGACAAGTCGCATCGGTGCGCCATTCTGGTTGGGCATCGCCCGACCGTACATCCCGGTGGCAAGCAGCGTCAGCGGATGCATCGCCTCGTCCATCCGCAACCCCTCGACGTACGGCCAGTCGATCAGGTCGCGGCTCCGCTGCAGTGGCATCTGCCTGGTGTCCTCGAGCGTCGTGAACTCGATGTACTTCGCCTTGCTCCCTGGCTCGAGCCGACGAATGAGGTCGCCCAAGACAATGCCGTTCCACGGGATCACCATCGACCACGCCTCGACGCAGCGATGGCGGTAGATGCGCTCGACCGCTGGAATGCCCTTGAGGAGCGCGTCGAGGTCATACCGGCCAGGCTTCTTCACATCGCCTTCGACGACCACGGTCCACGGCTTGGGCCGCAGGGTGTGGGCGTTCTTCGCCGGATCGTCCTTGCCGGTGCCAAACTCGTAATAGTTGTTGTAGGTGGTGGCCTTGTCGAATGGCGTGAGCTTGTCGTCGTCTACCGCGAGCTGGCGCGAATCACAGGCGGCAAGCGGCGCGGGCAGCAGACCGGCCATGAGCAGTCCAGCGGCCGCAAGCCACTCGCGACGGCCGAGATACAGCGACTCGTCGGTGACGTCGCGAGTCGGGATGTCGCTGGGACGGCGAATCAACATCGACAGTGCTCCTTGGTGCGTGTCGCCGAACGGACAGGGAGGGATTCGAACCCTCGAGACGGCGTAAACCGCCTAAACGCGTTCCAGGCGTTCCTCTTCAACCACTCGAGCACCTGTCCGGATGCGACAACGTGCGTCGCGGCCGGAAAAATAGTGGTGCTCGGCAACCCGGACCAGTCGCGATCGCGCTGAATTGCTGGTCCGCCGGGCTTAGCTTGGAGGGTGATGCCGAACTCCCCTGCCACCTGCGGTCGCCCCATGCTAGCCCTGAGATGATACGTCCCGCGGCCTCGGGTGGATCCCAGGTACCCCCTTCCTCGACCGTTCGCCCGATCGGGCAATTGCCCGACGAGGCTGCGCGTCTCGCGTCGCTCCACCGCATGAAACTGGCCGCCGGCGGCCTGCTGATCGTGGCGCTGGCGGTCTACATCGTGGCCCACTCGCTGGAACCGGCTCATCCGTGGCTCGGATACGTGCGCGCCACCGCCGAGGCATCGCTCGTGGGCGGCATCGCCGACTGGTTTGCTGTCACCGCGCTCTTCCGGAAGCCGCTCGGCCTGCCGATTCCACACACCGCGATCATGCAGACCCAGAAGGACCGCATCGGGCGCATCCTTGGCAATTTTGTGCAGCATCATTTTCTCGCCCGCGAGGTGCTCGCCGCGCGCCTGCGTGCGATACAGCCTGCCGCACGGATGGGCCGGTGGCTGGTGACACCGGGTCAGGCGGCCCGCGTGTCACACCAGATTGCCGGCGCCCTTGCGCGGGCGGTCGAGGTGCTGCCTGAGGCCGAGGTGAGAGCGCTGATGCAGCGAAGCGCCGTTGACCGACTCGAGTCGGTGCGCCTTGCCCCACTCCTGGGCGACGTATTGACCGTCGCTGCGGCAGGTTCATGGCCCCAGGAACTGCTCGAACAGGTCCTTCGGCTCGTCGGCGGCGCGACCCGCGAAGGGCACGATACGATCCGTGAGCGCGTCCGCGCGGAGAGTCCGCGCTGGGTCCCTGGTGGAGTATCGAACGCCGTGGCCGATCGGATGATCGGCGGCTTTGAGCGCTACATCGACCAGGTCACGACCGATCCCGCACACCCGTTGCGCGGACGGTTTGACGCGTTGCTCCGCGAGTTCATCGACAAGCTGAAGACGTCTCCCGAAATGATCGCGCGCGCAGAGCGTCTCAAGCAGGAGCTGCTGGGTCACCCGATGGTCGAGGACCTCACTGGTTCGATCTGGGACCGGGCGCGCCGTGCGGCAGAGCGCTACCGCGCCGATCCGTCGTCCACGTCGCTGGCTCCGGTTGAAGCCGCATTGCACAGTGTTGGTGAGTCGCTGGTCGAGAGCGAACGCCTCCGCGCCGACGTCGACGATTTTCTGGCTGACGTCGCCGCAAGCTTTCTCGAGACCCATCGCCAGGAAGTGGCCGACCTCATCGCGGCCACCGTGCGCGATTGGGATCCCGAACTCGCAGCGAGCCGGATCGAACTTGCGGTAGGACGCGACCTGCAGTTCATCCGCCTGAACGGCACGCTGGTCGGTGGGCTGGCCGGACTGGTCATTTACACGCTGTCGCGACTTTTTTGAATCATTGCTCATCGCGTTCACCACAACTCGGACTCCCTCGATGCGTTCCCTGCCCGCCTTCATCGTAGTCGTGGCCGCGTGCGCCCCGTCCGCTTCACCTCAGACGGTCGCCACCGTTCCGGTGGGTCGCGCGAGCTGTGCACCGTTGGCCGCAATCGACTCCGTCGGGTTGATGGCCGACGTGTTCAGCCTCGCCGACGATTCGATGCGCGGCCGTTACATCGGTTCACGTGAAGGCGCCAAGGCTCGCGACTATCTCGCGGCACGGTTCGATGCGATCGGCCTCGCGACCCTGCTGCCGGGACGAGTGCATCCCATCGCGGTGATCCCGTCGCCCAGCCTCAACAACATCGATCGTGCGTGGAACGTGGTCGGGATGGTGCGTGGCACCGCCACCCCCGACCAGTACATCGTCGTGACGGCGCACTACGACCACCTCGGCGTGGGGCGGCCGGTGGGGGGTGACTCCATCTACAACGGCGCGGACGACAATGCGTCGGGCGCCGCCGCGCTGGTCGCGCTTGCGAAGCACTTCACGGCTGCACCGCCTCGGCATTCGGTGGTGTTCGCCGCGGTCGACGGCGAAGAACGCGGGATGTGGGGAAGCCGTCACTTCGTCAATGCGCCCACGGTCCCGCTCGACCGGATCCTGCTCAACGTCAACATGGACATGATCGGTCGCAACGTGAAGCACGAACTGTACGCCGCGGGTCCGGGGAAATACCCACGGCTCCGGTCGATGGTGGAGGCGGTCGCCGCGTGCGCGCCGATTACCCTCCTGCTCGGCCACGACACCCCGGCGGCTGGTCCGGGCAACGACTGGACGTCGCAGTCGGATCAAGCATCGTTCCATCGCAAGGGGATTCCGTTCGTGTATTTCGGCGAGGAGGATCATCCGGACTATCATAGGCCGAGCGATCATGCGGATCGATTGATGCCGGCCTTTTATGTGGGGGCGGTGCGGACGGTGGCGGACCTGGTACGGAAGTTTGATTTGGGTCCGGTGGCGAGGTAGCCGTTAGCCGTTGGCCTATCTGCGCTTGACTGCAAGGTACCGCTCGGCCACCTGCTCAAGCCGATCGTCGCCAACTGCGATCGCGTGGTCGCGCATGCGTTCCACATGCTGGCGCAAGCGGGGTTCGCCCCACTTGATGCCAGTCGCGTCTTCAGCGCTTGCGGTCTCACCAATGCGAGCCGCCTCAAGCAGCGCTTCGGCGGCTGCCGCGTCGTAGCCCGAATCGTCCAGCGATGGCAGTGGCCACGATCTCGGCGGCGGCTCGTTGTCATCTTCCTTGACGAAGGCTCGTGACATGCCTCAACCCCGCGCCGCGTCGGCCCGAAGCGCCCTGCCTTTGCCGCTACCGCGCCGTTCCCCGCCGAGCAGCGCGACCGCACCATTCACCACCACCGCCGCCACGCCGGTGGCGTACTGAAATGGCTGCTCAAACGTCGCGTGATCGGTGATTGTTGCCGGGTCGAACACCACGACGTCCGCCGCGGCCCCGACCGCGAGTCGACCACGATCGCCGAGTGCCACGCGGGAGGCCGGATAGCCGCTCATCTTGTAAATGGCCTGCTCGAGCGTGATCGCCTTGCGTTCGCGCACGTACCGGCCGAGCACGCGGGCGAACGAGCCGAGTCCCCGAGGATGGGGGCTGCCGCGGCGTGCGGGACCGTCCACCGCGAACGCATCGGCGTCGCTGCACACCATTCCCAGCGGGTGCGCAAGAATCCGTTCGAGGTTCTCCTCACTCATCGCGAATCCCACCATGCCCACGCTGGCACGATTGCGCTTGATCAATGCGACCGTGAACTCGTACGGATCCGCGCCCGCCGCCTGTGCTGCGGTGCCGAGGCGCTTCCCTTCGACCGCGCGATCTTCCGCTGCTCGCACGCTGGTCACCATCGCATTGTCCCACCCCCCGATCGACTCGACCTTGGCCAGCGTTTCGGCGCGAATCCTGGTGGCGGCGGCAGCGTCATCGAACCGGGCAAGGAACGCGTCGGTGCCGCCATCGCGGCTCCACATCGGAAAGAGATTTGTGAGTCCGGTCGAGTACGCGATGTACGGGTACCGATCGAAGGTGGCATCGATACCGGCCGCACGCGCCGCGGTGACGCGCTCGAACGCCTGATCGAGCTTGCCCCAGTTGCGCGGCCCCTGCGT
>JANMSC010000215.1:0-2189 GCA_031388885.1 Gemmatimonadales bacterium
GCCCCCTTGAATGGACGCGCCGACCTTGACCACCATCTTGACCACCACCAGCGTGGACCCGGGTGGAATTGGTGGTTCTGGGTGGACTGACGAAACGCGATTTCTGGAACAAAACCCACGGGGTGGCATCCAGCGGATGCCGCCCCCTGGGACTCTTAATCTGTTGGTTGTAGGTTCGATTCCTACCGGGCTCACCAGCATTCGCCCTCAGCCGATCAACAACTTACCGCTCTCAAGCGCACGGCCCCAAACCCCCATATCGAACCGGCGGCCGGGAAAGCCGTGGCCGTTGTCGGGTGGGATACCCACCGTGTAGCGCGCGTGCTACAATGTCCCTGCGATGAATCGACGGATCACGCAACGAGAGCTCCGCAACGAAAGCGGGCGAATCATGCGGGCGCTGGACAAGGG
Organism: Gemmatimonadales bacterium; assembly: GCA_031388885.1. GTDB lineage: Bacteria > Gemmatimonadota > Gemmatimonadetes > Gemmatimonadales > GWC2-71-9 > Palsa-1233. Next base: position 412 of record JANMSC010000215.1, read on the forward strand.
GAAGGCATTCATCGTCACACGCAATGGCGTGCCCGTCGGCGAGTTGAATCCCCTGCGACAGCGAGTGTTCGTACCGACCGAAGTTGCCCTTGCCGCGTTCGCCGGTGCCCCGCGCGTAGCGCCCGGACGTTTTCGGAAAGACATTGACGCCCTGATCGATCAGGATCCGACGCCGCGTGGGTGACCCACGCCGTTCTCACGGGCTCATCGACACTTCCGTTGTCATCGACTTGGAGCTCATCGAAGCGGCCGATTTACCCGTGGAAATCGCCGTCTCTGCGATCACCATGGCCGAACTTGCGGCAGGACCACACGCCACCACCGATCCGGCCGAACGCGCCCGCCGTCAGGACCGGTTGCAGCGGTCCGAGGCAACATTCGAGCCGCTGCCGGTGGATACGACTGTGGCTCGTGCATACGGCCGTGTCTACGCTGCCGTTGGCGCGGCAGGCCGCAAAGCGCGCGGCCGACGCGCGGTGGATCTGCTCATTGCGGCTACTGCGGTGGCGGCGGGTCTGCCCTTGTATACGCGCAATCCGGACGATTTCGCGGGCTTGTCAGAGATTCTTGAAGTCGTCGCGGTCTGATCGGCCATCGATAGTCGCTGAGGCGGGGGAAGTCACGCCGTCCGGCGCAGGTAGTCGAGCTGCCTCATCACTTGGCGCTCGCGACGCCCCTCGGCGTACCGTTGTCGAAGAGGATGTGCATCAGCGCCCGGGCATGGGCGCGTCGAGACTCCGGGCGGCGAACTCGAGCACGGCCTTGGACTTTCAGCAGGAAGCCAGGGCCGACGTGCGCCGCTTCTGAGAGGAACTACTCAAGGGCCGCGCCAACCCGGCACGGCCCGCCCGTCAAACTTGACCACTACCCCGCCTCCCTACGCGATCGATTCGCAAGCCCGTCTCAAACGTGATTCCATTCGTGATGCGCCGAGAACCTGACGCGATGACCCCGAAGCGCGTCTCGCGACCGCGATCGTGTCTGTACGCTCAGCGGCGCGCCGCGGCGCGTCAGCCTCGCCAACTCTGCAGTATGAGCATGTAGTTCGCCCGCTCGTACGCGTCGGGGTCGGGGACCTTGAAGAGGCTCATGTTGCCCCGCATCTCGGCGAGCGAGTGCCACTCGTGCTTCCGCATCCACACCGCCAGGTCGTCCAGCACCGTTCGGAGATGCGCAGGCCCGTGCATCAGGAGCGCCGAAACCATCTGCGTGACATGGGCACCGGCCATCGTGGCCTTGACGACGTCGAGCGCGGTGTGCACGCCGCCGGTGACCGCAAGCGACGCCCGGACGCGCCCGGCGAGAATCGCCATCCAGTGCAGGCGAAGGCGCAGTTCGGAAGAATCCGAGAGGTGAAGCGTGCGCGTGGCGGTCAGCTCTTCTGCGTCGATGTCGGGTTGGTAGAAACGGTTGAAGAGGACCAGCCCATCGGCACCGGCCCGGTCGAGCTCCCGGGCGAGGTGGGCGAACGCGGTATAGAACGGAGACAGTTTGACGGCCACCGGGATCGTGACGGCCTTTTTCACCTCCCGTACCGTTTCAATGGCCTGGCGCTCAATGTCCGCGCTGCTCGTCTCCGGGTCGGTCGCGATGCGATAGAGGTTCAGCTCCAGCGCGTCCGCGCCGGCTTGCGCCATCAGACGCGCGTATTCGATCCAGCCGCCTGGCGTCGCGCCGTTCAGCGACGCCATCACGGGAATGCGGACCGCTTCCTTCGCCCGTCGTACGTGCTCCAGGTACTGGAAGGGACCCAGCGCGAAGGCGTGGGGGCTGGGAAA
>JANMSC010000392.1:0-2666 GCA_031388885.1 Gemmatimonadales bacterium
GGCGTCGCCGACAGCAGGCGCAGGTTCCACGACGCCTGGGCTGCATCGTGCAGTCCGGCGCGGAGCCCGACGCGCGGATCGGGGGTTTGCGCGGTGAGGGTGCTGGCAGCCAGCACTGTCGCGACGAGCAGGGCGCCCACGCGCCGCGTGTGCGCGGCGGCGGCGTGCGAATTGCAGCTCAACGGCATCGATGTTTCTCCCGTGAAACGTGGAGCGTGATGGTGTACCAGTCGGTGAATATCACTCGACAGGTCGTCCCAGCGTAAGCGCGACCAGCAGGCGCTGCATCCGGCTGATCTCGGTGATCTGGTCGATCTGAACATCAGACGCGAACTTGAACACGATCTCGTCCTGACCCGCGGCGTAGGTTGCGAAGAGCTCGTTGACCATCGCAACCGCACCGCGGTGGTGCTGGATCATGCCCCGAAGAAAGAGCCGGTCGAAATCCTTGCCGCGAGCGTGATCCAGTTCGTGCAACTGCGCGTCGGTGAGCATCCCGGACATGCGCGTGGTGTGATGCATCGCGTGCGCGCCCGAATCCGGCGACGTCGGGGGCACCGGCTGCCTGCGGGAACGAAGCCAATGCTGCATCGTGGTGATCTCATCTTGCTGCGCATTGATGATCCGCTCGGCGAGGCGCTGTACCGCGGCATTGGCACCGCGAGCGGGCACCAGGCGCGACACCACGATCGCCTGGGCGTGGTGGCTGATCATGCTCGACATGAAACGGGCATCGGCGGCGGTCCACGGCAGGCGGACGCTATCGGCCTTCGCGCGCGCGACCGCTGCCGCGTTCGGCAGGGTGTCCTGCGCCGAGGCGTGCGGGCGAACGGATAGGCCGAGCCCTGAGATCAGCGCCAGGGTGGCGAGACGGTGGTGCGGAGCCATGCGCCTAATCTAGACGGGGGTGGCACGGGGCGGCCCGCCGGCGCCCGTGCCGTTTTTGCGCGGGAAGACGCCGCACCCTACATTTTCCGCTTGTCCGGCTGGCGCTCGCCCACTTGGTCAGGGACATTCGTGGATCTCCGAACTCAGCTGCAGGAACACCTTGGAAGCGCCTTCAGCCTCGAGCGTGAGCTTGGCGGTGGTGGCATGTCGCGGGTGTTCGTCGCCCGTGAAGTCCGCCTCTCGCGGCTGGTGGTCATCAAGGTCCTGAGCCCCGAACTGGCCCAGGGACTGAACGCCGAACGCTTCGAGCGCGAGATCCTGCTCGCGGCGTCGCTGCAGCAAGCCAACATCGTCCCACTGCTCGCGGCCGGTGATGTCGATGGCCTGCCGTACTTCACCATGCCGTTCGTCGAGGGCGAGTCGCTTCGCACCCGGCTCGGTGGCGCAGGGCTGCCGATTCCGGATGTGCTCGCGATCCTGCGCGACGTGGCCAAGGCCCTCGCGTACGCACATGCCCGTGGCATCGTCCACCGCGATATCAAGCCCGACAACGTGCTCCTCTCGGGCGGCACCGCGGTCGTCACCGACTTTGGAATTGCCAAGGCGTTGTCTGCATCACGCATCGAGGCAGGCGGGACGCTGACGTCGGTGGGCACCAGCATCGGCACGCCAGCCTATATGGCGCCGGAACAGGTTGCGGGCGATCCGAGCATCGATCATCGCGTCGATCTGTATGCCCTGGGGTGCATGGCGTATGAGCTGCTGAGCGGCAAGTCGCCGTTCGCCGACCGGACGCCACCCAAGATGCTCGCGGCCCACCTGAGTGAGACGCCTGCCGCGATCGCACCAATGCGGGGAGACTCGCCGCCTGCGCTGAATTCACTCGTGATGCGGCTGCTCCAGAAGGATCCGGTCGATCGCGTCCAGAATGCCGGCGAGGTACTCCGGGCGCTCGATGGCATGAACACGTCGTCGTCGCCGACCCTCTCGCTCTCCGCACCCGGAATGTTCCCGAAGGTGCTCGGGCTTTACGTGGCAGCCACCGCGATCGTCGCGCTCCTCGCCAAGGCGGCAGTCGTCGGCATCGGCCTCCCTGACTGGGTCTTTCCCGGTGCCGTAGGCGTGATGCTCCTCGGCCTCCCGATGCTGCTGGCAACCGCGTACGTGAAGCGCGTCGCGCGACACGCAGTAACTGCCACGCCCACGCTCACCCCCGGCGGCACCATGGTGCCGAAAGCGATGGGCGGCACGATGGCCACCATTGCGCTCAAGGCACACCCGCACATGTCGTTCAGGCGCACGGCGCGCGGCGGCGTCTATGCGATGGGTGGCTTTGTGGTACTGGTGGCGGGGTTCATGACGATGCGCGCTCTCGGCATCGGTCCGTGGGGTTCGCTACTCGCGGCAGGCACGTTGCAGGCGGACTCCCGCGTGGTGCTCGCCGACATCACCTCGGCATCCGAGGATTCTTCGCTCGCGCCGATCGTCGGCGAGGCGATTCGCGCCGCGCTGTCGCAGGCCACCTCCATTCGCGTGATCGACAAGGTCGCGGTCGGCAACCTCCTGGCGCAGATGCAGCGTGACAGGGAGACGCCGCTCGATGCCACGGTCGCTAGGGAAGTCGCGACGCGCGCTGGAGCTGGGGCGATCCTCAGTGGGCGCCTCGCCCGTGCCGGCACCGGCTACGCCGTGAGCCTCGAACTGGTGAGCGTCGATGGCGGCGCCACGCTCGCATCATATCAGGGCACTGCCGACGGCCCGAAGGACCTGCTCACCAC
>JANMSC010000217.1:0-3684 GCA_031388885.1 Gemmatimonadales bacterium
GGCACGCTGGCGGCCAGTGCCGCGGTCTCGGACGCGTGGGCAATCAGCCCGAGCCCGTCGCGCAACCACTGCACCGCAGCGCCCGCGACAAAGACGCTCCCTTCGAGGGCCCACGCCATGCCACCAGTGGGGCCGGCCGCAATCGTGGTCAGGATGCCGGGCGCGGCGACAGCGGCTGGCGGCGATTCACCGATGTATCGCAGCAGGAAGGCGCCCGTCCCATACGTAACCTTCGCCGCGCCTGAGGTGACACAACCCTGCCCGAAGAGCGCTGCCTGCTGGTCACCAGCGAGTCCGCTGATGGGAATTTCGTACCCGAACCAATGGGCGCGTGCCCGGCCGACGACACCGGCGCACGCGACCACCTCCGGCAGCACCGAGCGCGGCACGCCAAAGAGCTCCAGCAGGTAGGGATCCCATTCGCCGGTGCGGAGATCGACGAGCAGCGTGCGTGACGCATTGGTCCGGTCGCTGACATGCACGCCACCGGTGAGCTGTGCCACGAGCCAACTCTCGACCGTGCCAACGCGCAGTGTGCCAGCCTCGGCGCGAGCGCGGATCGCCGGGTCACGCAGCAACCATTCGAGCTTGGTCGCGGAAAAATACGGATCGATCAGGAGTCCGGTCCGACGTCGGATGTCGGCTTCGAGACCGGCCGCGCGCAACTCGGCACACCGGTCGGCGGTGCGCCGGTCCTGCCACACGATGGCGCGACCGATGGGTGCCAATGTCGCCGCGTCCCAGAGCACCAGCGTCTCACGCTGGTTCGTGATCCCGATCGCGTCCACCCGAATGCCCGCCTGGTCGAGCGCCTCACGCGCTGCCGCGACAGTGGTGTGCAGCAAGATCTCCGGATCGTGTTCGACCTGCCCAGGTGCCGGGAAGTGCTGCGGGATCTCGCGGTCACCGCGACCAATGATTCGGCCGTCGGCGGCTACGACGAGCGCCGTCGATCCCGTGGTGCCCTGGTCGAGGGCGAGAATGACAGGCATCCCGGAAGTATACGCGCACGCGTCGCGCTATCTTTGAGGATGCCCTATTCAACCCTCCTTTTCGAGCGGATCGACGACGGCATCGCCATCGTCACCGTGAATCGTCCCGACAAGCTCAACGCACTGAACGCCACCGTCATCGCAGACCTGGCAGCAGCGGCCATCGAGGCGCGCGACGACGACGCAATCACCGGCGTAATCATCACCGGTGCCGGCGCGAAGGCGTTTGTTGCGGGTGCCGACATCGCCGAAATTGCGGCGATTGATGACACCGACGGCAAGCAATTTGCCGAGCGTGGGCAGGCCGCGTTTCGCGACTTCGAAACGCTCGGGAAACCGGTCATCGCCGCGGTGAACGGTTTCGCGCTCGGCGGCGGGTGCGAGCTCGCGATGGCGTGTCACATCCGGATCGCGTCGACCACAGCCAAGTTCGGCCAACCGGAAGTCAAGCTCGGCGTGATTCCGGGCTACGGCGGCACGGTCCGACTGCCGCGACTGGTCGGGCGGGGACGGGCGCTCGAACTCTTGCTCTCCGGCGCGATCATCGACGCCTCCGAAGCACATCGAATCGGTCTCGTCAATCGCGTGGTTGCGCCCGAGCTGCTGCTGGACGAAGCGAAGGCATTGTTGCGCACGATTGGCCAGATGGGGCCGCTCGCCGTTCGCCTGTGCCTCGACACCGTCGATGCAGTCGCCGACCTCTCGATCGAGTCGGCGTTGGCGGTGGAGGCCGAGCAGTTCGGCGTCGCGTGCGCCAGCACCGATCGGTCTGAGGGTACGCGGGCGTTTCTGGAAAAGCGGTCGCCCAACTTCACCGGCCGCTGATCGAGTGACAATGCGCGCGGCGACGCTCGTGGTGCGGAGCTTCCGCAACCTCGCGGACGCCGCACTTGAGATTCCGGCCGCAGGGGTGGCCTTGATCGGCCCCAACGGACATGGCAAGACCAACCTCCTCGAGGCCCTCGCCTACCCCGTCCTCTTTCGGTCGCTCCGCCGGGCCCGGGACGCCGAGTTGGTTCGTTTTGGCGGCCCCGGCTTTCACGTTGGCCTCACCGTCGCCGACGGACCCGAGGTCACGGCGACCTTCAACGCGCACACCCGTCGCAAGGTGGTCGGGATCGACGGCGTTGAGCAGGGCACGATCACCGGAGCGCTGGGGGAGTGGCTTGCGGTGGCCTTCCTGCCGACCGACATCGCCCTGGTGCAGGGCGGTGCAGCCGAGCGGCGTCGGTGGCTCGACCGGATGCTCTCGCTGGCTGATCCCCATTATCTTTCGGGGTTGCTTCGGTACCGGGCGGCATTGGCGCAACGCAACGCGGCCTTGCGTGCCGGCGACGCTGTTGCTGCTGGCGCTTTCGAGGGGGCACTCGCCAGTTGCGGCGCGGCAATCACCGAGCGTCGCATCGCCTGGGCGGGAGGTGCGATCGAACCGTGGGCCGTTGAGCTGGAGGCGCTCGGTGAGCGCGCGACCGTTGCGCTGCGGTACCGCGGCGATGCCGACCTGGTGGAACCCTCGGCGTGGTTGCCGAAGCTCGACGCATCGCGCCGGCGCGATCTCACCCGGGGCCAGACCCACGTCGGTCCGCATCGCGACGACGTCACATTGAGCCTGGGCGGGCGCGCGCTTCGTGACTACGGATCAACCGGCCAGCAACGTTCGGCCGCGATCGCATTGCGACTGCTCGAACGCGAAACCATCGCGACGGCGCGTGCGGTGCACCCGGCGTTGCTGGTGGACGATGTGTTCGCCGCGCTCGATGGCGACCGGCAGGCGCGGCTCGCCGCCCGGCTTGGCACCCGGCCCGGGCAGCGGTTCGTGACCGCGCCGCGAGCGGCTGAATTGCCACGAGAGCTCGACCTGCCGCGCTGGTCGGTGGACGACGGCGCGGTGACGGAGGAGCGATGACCGACACGTCAAAGAAGTCGCCAACGCCGCTGGGCGAGGCGCTCGGTGCATGGCTCTCGCGAACCGGACTCTCGCGGCGAGTCGAGCTGGCGTCGGTGATCGCGGAATGGCCGGAGCGTGTCGGACCGCAGATTGCAGCCGTCACGCGAGCCATTTCAGTCACGCCCGACGGGACGCTCATGGTGCGGGTCGCAACGCACGCCTGGGCCACCGAGCTGGGCCTGATGACGCCGCGCATCCTGGCGCGCGTCAACGGGTCGCACAAGGGTCGAGTACTGCACGTACGCTGGTCGGTTGGTCCACTGGACCAGCCATGACGCACTACCCACGCGAGGTTTCATGATCGATTCCGGCCTGCCTGCTAGCGGCGCTGACGAGTACGACGCCAACAGCATCACTGTGCTCAAGGGTCTCGATGCGGTGCGCAAACGCCCGGGCATGTACATCGGGTCCACCGGCGAGAACGGACTCCATCACCTGGTGTACGAGGTGGTCGACAATTCGATCGACGAGGCGTTGGCCGGGTACTGCGACCGGATCGAGGTCACGATTCATCGCGACAACAGCATCACGGTGAGCGACAACGGTCGCGGCATCCCGGTGGACCTCCACCCCACCGAGGGTATTCCGGCGGTCGAGCTGGCGCTCACCGTGTTGCACGCCGGCGGCAAGTTCGACAAGAACTCCTACAAGGTGTCGGGCGGCCTCCACGGCGTCGGCGTGTCGTGCGTGAACGCGCTCTCGACGCGCCTCGACGTCGAGGTCCGCCGCGACGGGGCGGTCCAC
>JANMSC010000219.1:0-5595 GCA_031388885.1 Gemmatimonadales bacterium
GAGAGTGGCCTGGTCTGTCAGGTCGTGTCGTTTTACCAGGGGGGCAAGTATTCGCTCTATCGTTACAAGAGGTACTCCGATGTCCGCATCGTGATGGCACCGGAAGAAGGGATTTCGTTCTTCGGCGGCGATCCGGACAACTTCACCTACCCGCGATACGACCTCGATCTCACCCTGCTCCGCGTGTACGACAACGACCAGCCGATGAAGACTGAGCACTATCTGCGATGGAGTGCCGCCGGCGCCAAGGAGGGGGAGCTCACGTTCGTGGTCGGCAATCCCGGTAGCACCGGCCGGCTTCTCACGATGGCCCAGATGGAGTACCTGCGCGACGTGCAGTACCCGGCGACGCTGGCCAACTACACGTCGCAAATCGGGCTTTACAAGGAGCTGGCGGCGCAGAGCGAAGCCAACAAGCGGAAGTACGAGAACAACATCTTCGGCCTCGAGAATTCCCAGAAAGCGGTGAACGGTTATCGCACCGGTCTCGTGGATCCCGCGATCATGGCGCGCAAGGCGGCGTTTGAAACGGACTTCCGCTCACGCGTCGCTGCCCGGCCCGACCTGGCCGCAAAGTACGGTCGCGCGTGGGGCAGGATCGCGACAGCGCAGAAGGAGCTCGGCGGTTTCGCCGTGCTGCAACAGTTCCAGGGATTCGGGGGCGGATCGACCCTGTTGAACCTCGCGGCGGCGCTGGTTCGGATCCCGGGGCAGGAGGCGCTGCCAGACTCGCTCCGGCTGCCGCAATATCGGGCTCCGGGCCTGAGCCGCGTGAAGGCCCAGGTCGGACAGAACAGTGCGATCGACCCCGAGTTCGAGAAGCGGGTGCTGGCGATGCAGTTCCGCATGGCGCAGAAGGCGCTTCCCGCCAGCGATCCGTTTCTGGCAGCTGCCCTTGGCGGCCGGAGCCCCGAGGTGGCGGCTGAAGCGCTGGTGAACGGCACCACGCTGGCATCGGCCGAGGCGCGTTCGGCGCTCCTGGGTGGAGGCAGCGCCGCCGTGCTCGCGAGCACGGATCCGTTGATCGTGCTGGCCCGCAAGGTGAATCCGCTGGCGACCCGGCACGCGATGCGGGCGCAGCGGCTCACTGCCATCATCAGCGCCAACGTCGAGCTGGTCGGGCAGGCGATTTACGCGGCGTATGGTGAAAGCCTGCCGCCGGATGCGACGTTCACGCTCCGGATCAGCGATGGGCTGGTGCAGGGTTTCCCGTACAATGGGACGATCGCGCCGTACCGGACGAGTTTCTACGGCTTGTACGCGCGAAGCGCGGAGTTCGACGACCAGCCTCCGTTCAAGCTGCCAGCGCGCTGGCAGGCGGCACGAAGCGCGGTCGATATGATGACCCCGCTGAATTTCGTGCTCACGGCAGATATCATCGGCGGCAACTCCGGCAGTCCCGTGGTCAATCGCGCGGGTGAGGTGGTGGGACTGATCTTCGACGGAAACATCGAGAGCCTGCCGAATCGATTCATCTTCACCGATGAAGTTGCGAGGTCGGTGGCGGTGCACAGCCAGGGCATTGTCGAGGCGCTTCGCAAGGTGTACGGAGCCTCGCGGTTGGCCGACGAACTGCAAGCAGCCGGGGCGAAGCGATAACGCGACAGATGGGCTAGGCCGGCCGCCGCGCGATCCCGTAGATGACCTCTACACGATAGGCCAGGTCGGCGGCAGCAAGCTTCCCCATGCGGGCGCGAACACGAGTCGTGCAGGCGTGCTGGGCCTCCGTCGGCAAACCACTGAGTCGGCGTGACGGGATCCCACAGTGAGTTTGAGTGGCAAGCAGCTTCTCGACGGTCCATTCATGCACGAAACGGCGACTCCACACCTGCTCTGAAGCGAAGCCGGCCTGCTGGAAGAGTCCGGCGAGCTTTTCGGGCGTGTCCATCCATGATTGTCGCATGACGGCAGGGTCTCGGGAATCGGGGGCCGCCTGCACCCGGTCGAGTTCCTCAGCCCAGATCGCAACGCCAGGCAGCCCTGGGTCGGCGCCCCAGACGACAACGCCAACAAGGCCGCCGGGTCGCAGGGTAGCGTGGATTGCGCGCAGCGCGCGAACAGGATCGGGAATGTGAAAGAGGACGAACGCGCACAGGGCTGCATCAAACACCGTGGCGCGAAGGCCGAGATTCCCAGCGTCCATGACAGCCACCCGCCCCCGCACGAGATCACCGCCAGCGCGCAACATCCCATGGGCGAGATCCACGCCGCAAAGCTGCGCCCGAGGCGCCGCACTCTGCACCAATGGCCACAGCGCACCGGTGCCGGTGCCAACATCGAGAATCCGCTGCGCACCCGTGAGTGGCATCGCGCTCAAAAGCGGGAGGGCCATTGGGTGAATCACCGGTCCCCAGTAGCTGGCGTACGCCTCAGCGCGCTGCGAATACTCGAGGGCCAAGGCCCCGGAGGGGTGCATCATAGTTGCCTCAGGTCCGTGTGGACCGTTCGTCACCGCGACGCGGCCACCGCCTGCACCGGCACGCCGACTTGTCTACTCAGCTCCACCGCAGCGCGCTTAAACTCTCGACTGTACGCCCGAACCTTTCGGGGGCTTGGACGGGCCACAGACACCTCCTGCTGGTTAGTCGAAAGTGTCTACCAAAGTGGTGCAAGAACCGTCGCGACCCAACAAGGAGTTTCTGGGCGAGCGGTTCGAGGAGTTTCGGGCGGCGTAGAGGCTCTGCAGGTGGAAGTGATCCGGGCGCGAGCTACCGTACCGCCGGGAGCCTCGGAGATCCTCATTGACAGCGTCCGCTCAGGCTGTATACTAGCGAGTAGACCGGTCGGTTTATGCCGGTCCCAGTCCAATATGCGCCACCACGTGCGATCGGCCCGACATCGCCCTCACCAGGAGAAGTCACGATGAATTCCCGGAAGCTGATCAGCCGTTCCGTGCAGGCGGCATGGCGGTGTTCGTTGCTGCTGGGCACGATCGCCTCGTCCGCCCGCGCTCAGGCGCCTGCCCCGGAACAGGCACTGACAACGACTGCCGCTGACGCACAACTCGCGTGGGGACCCTGCCCGCCCTTCCTGCCGGCGGGATGCGGCATCGCCGTTCTGCACGGCGATCCCGCAAAAGCCAACCTCGACGTGTTCCTCAAAGTGCCCGCTCGGTCGACCATCCCCCTTCACTGGCACACGTCGGCAGAGCGCATGGTGCTAGTCGCGGGTGAGCTTCAGGTCACCTACGACGGCCAGGAGACGACGGTTCTCCGGCCGGGAACCTACGCGTACGGGCCGGCCAGGCGGCCGCACAAGGGCTTCTGCGCAAGCGCCGTCCCATGTATCCTCTTTATTGCTTTCGAATCGCCGCTGGACGCGGTGCCGATCGCGCCGTAGGCGAGCCGGAGTGCGGCTCCCCCGACGCGGTTGGCTCTTCCGGATCCGTTACTCGACCATGATGCCGCCGACGCATTCAACCAAGCAGCGCCTGCTCGACGTCGGCTTGGCCATGCTGCTCGAACATGGCTACCACGGTCTCGGCATCCAGGCCCTGCTCGATGCGGCGCACACGCCAAAGGGATCGTTCTACCATCATTTCGAGGACAAGGAAGACTTCGCGCTCCAGGTCATCGACCAGTACATGCTGCACGTGCATGTGGGTCTCGACGAATGCCTCGGCGAGAAGAACCGGCCCCCCCTCGAGCGGGTGCGCCGGTTCTTCGAGTTGACGCGGCAGAGTTACAAAGAGGAAGGATACCTGGGCTGTCTCCTGGGCGGGCTCGGGCAGGAGCTGTCGGGGGCGAACGAGCTGTTCCGGCGCAAGATCGAGAACTGTTTTTCCGAGATCGCGGAGCGGACCGCCGAGTGCCTGGAAGAGGCGCGACAGCAGGGTGACATCCCGGCCGAGTCGGACACGCGCCGCATGGCGAGCCTCCTCGTGGACTGCTGGGAGGGAGCAGCACTGCGAAGCCGGCTGCGGGGGAACGCCGCGCCGCTCACCGCCATGCTCGACTTCTATTTCCAGTCGGCGGGCGGGCGCTGATCTGACGCTGTCATGACGATGACCCTCTGCGACGAGTACGCGGCGGAGAGCTTCGGAGAGAGACTCTCGGTGCGCGACTTCATGGACGGTTTACGCGGCCCGGAAGTCACCGCCGACGGAAAGACAGTCATTTACCGACAGCGTCGCGACGTGCGCCGGATCGCGATCGCCGACTTGAGCCGGGTGCTGACGACGAAACCAGCGGCGCGGTGAGCGAACCTGCACGGCAATAAATGCGCGCGCGAAGTCCAGAGTCTGATCTTTCACCAACCGTTCTGTCGCCTGTGCGAAGCCATTAGTCGGCTGGCGCAGTCGCTTGACTCACGCTTGACCGCCGCAACCCATCCTCACGACACGAGAAGTCACTCATTCCCTGTCGCGGAGGATTCCATGCAGACCGTTACCTGTTACGCAATCGCCCTCGCTGCGCTCACCAACGTGGCCCTGTGCACCGGCGAACTCACCGCGCAGGCGCTCTGGGTCGACCGCAACACCGGCCGGGCGGTTGAATTCAGCTTTGCCCGGCCCGTGCTCGAAGAGAGCGACCAGGCGCTCCTGTCGGGAACTGCCCGCTTCGCGGGAACATTCCCCATCAGGGGCACCACTCTTGTGCGCGTGGAGCTGCCGGTGGCCCGCGCCGACTTCGGAGGCGTGTCAGAGACGATGATCGGCGCGCCATACATCGGCGTGGTGGGTGGCGCCCCCGACGGCGATGTCCGGTACCAGATCGGCATCCGACTGGCGCCGCGGGAGTCTGATCGCTGGTCTGCTGCCATGGTAGGCGTTAATGCAAACTATGAACAGTTCGAGGCGTACCTTTCCGAGTTCGTCGGCCTGCGAACGTCTGTGCAATTCGGACGCGTGAGCAAGGGCGGGCTGTTGGCCCAGGTCCGGCTTGGAGGGACACTGCTGATTCCGACCGGGGCTGACGGATCCGACCGCGAGGCGTTCGTAGACTACGGGGCCCGCGTAGGGACCGAGACCGCCCGGGGATTTCTCATCGCCGACGTGAGCGGCCGGATGTTGGCCACTGCGCCAGATCTTTCCTTCGGTGAGCGAACGGTCCACTTCGTCGGACTTTCGGGCGGAATCGCAGTTGGCCAGGTCACTCCCGCAGTAGAGGTGCGATTCCCGATCGACGATGAGTTCAACAACATGGACATGATCGTTCGGGTTGGCGCGCGCGTTCGCTGGTGACCAGGCGCCCAGGCGCCGGGGTTGGATGTCCCGTATCCGGAGCCTGGGGTCCTGTCGATCGGGTGCGCCATCGCCCCACTCCGACGGCGCGAGAGCTTCGACCAGCGCACAAGGGCGTTCCACTCGTGGGGCTTGGGGCGAGACCGGCGGGCCGCCGTATGGAGCCATTTGTTAGATTCACCCCATGCTCGACGCTACACCACGCCCCGCCATCGTCCTCCTGTCGGGCGGCATGGACTCTGCCACCTGCCTTGCCATCGCGCGCGAGGCAGGCTTCGCCTGCTACGCCATGTCGTTCCGATACGGCCAGCGCCACGCTGGCGAGCTCGACGCGGCGCGCAACGTGGCGCGCGCATTGGGCGTCGCCGAGCACCGGATCATCGACATCGACCTCGCCGCATTCGGCGGATCGG
>JANMSC010000441.1:0-1815 GCA_031388885.1 Gemmatimonadales bacterium
ATCAGGTCCACGGCGCCCTTGGCCAGGAATTCGAGCTGCTCGTCGGGTGTCAGGTTCTCCATGCGGCGCGGATTGTAGAACGGCGGGTTATAATCCCCCCTTCCCAAGTCCAAATCGGAGTCCATCTATGCTCGAAAGACCGCATGGCGTCCTCACTGGGGTGAAAATCGCCCTCTTGCTCCTCGTTGTCTCTGTCGAATCGCAGGCCGCGAGCTTCGTCGTACCGCCCGACCGCATCATGGTTGAGCAGGCCGAAGTGATCGTGGTGGGGTCGGCACTGGCTTCGCGCACGGAGCTCACCGCGGACAATTGGATCATCACGGTTACCACCTTTTCCCTCGAAGAGGTGCTGAAGGGCGGAATTACGGCCGAAACAATCGAGATCGTCGAGCCAGGCGGAACGTACGGGAAGCGGTCCACGATCATCCCCGGCGTCCCTCGGTTCGAGGACGGCGAGCGCTATGCGCTGTTCCTGATCCGGCCAGCGGAAAACTGGATGGTCCTCAATCTCGTCCTCGGTAAGTTCTCGTTCGTGTCGGACGTGAACGGCCGGCGCCTGGCTGTCCGCGACGAGGATGAGGTCATTGGCTGGAGTTCGGACGGCAAAACGCACCGCGAAAGCCGTCGCGAGGCCGATCGCTTTCTCAACTTCCTGAGAGGATCCCGAAATGGCGGCCCGGCCCGTGACGACTACTTTGTTCCACGATCGCCGCTCATTCCCACCAGGAAACGTGGGCTCATCCCTTTCACTCATGCCATCGGGACGCCGAAGTCGTATACAACCATCAATGACGGTGTTGATCTCGGCAGCCGCTGGAACGGCTTCCCTGTTTCCTTCACCAGCGTCGGCGCCAATACCGCTGGCGAGACTGCCATCAACGCCGGCATGGCCTCCTGGAACAACCACGCCACCTCAAACGTGGTTTACGCCTATGCGGGCGCCGACCCGGGCGGACACACTGGAGGGCTGCGCACCGCGGACGGTGCCAACACGGTTCTCTTTGAGCAAAACCTGGTCGTCAGACATGGCGTGGCCGGTTTCAGCTGTGGTGGCAGCAGCTGGGGCGGCTTGATCGGTCTTGGCGGCATTTCCGCGAATGGACCCAACCATGCAGGGCCTGGCGGAACTTTCAATACAACGACCGAAGCGGATGTCGAACTGAACCAGGGAACGTCGACGTGCGCCCCACTCATCACTCCCGGCGACTTCAAAACTGCCTTGGCGCATGAGCTCGGGCACACGCTCGGGTTCCGGCACACCAATTACACGCGCGACGGCGGCATTACCGACTGCACGACCGATCCTGCGCTCGATTGTTCGTCTTCCGCCGTGATGAACTCGACTATCCCACTCGGACTCGACGCCGCACTGCAGACCTGGGATTCGACCGCGGTCGGCCTGGTCTACCCCACCCCCGCCACTCCACCGCCCGCCCCCCCGACCGGTGTCACGGCCACGGCGACGACCTCCACGAACGTGGCGGTTTCCTGGATCGCTTCGGCCACCGCGACCTCCTACCAGGTCTACCGGCGCGACCCCGGCGGAACCTTCACTCTCGTTGCCAGCCCCGTCGGGACGTCCCAAAACAACACCACGTCCGCGAATACTGCATATCTCTACATGGTCAAGGCGGTGAACGCCGGCGGCCCCTCGGGCGGCAGCCTTTCCGATCTGGCCACGACCGTCATCTTCACCAACGATCCGCTCACGTCCGGCATCGTCGTCCAGGCAATTCACCTCACCCAGCTCCGTACAGCGGTGAACGCCGTTCGCTTGCTGGCCGCTCTCGGTAGTCTTCCCTTCACGGAGACGCC
>JANMSC010000449.1:0-2506 GCA_031388885.1 Gemmatimonadales bacterium
CCTGCTGCACGATGGGCGCCCGATGGTGGCCGACTTCGGCATTGCGCTGGCCCTGAGTGCCGCCGCGGGCGGCCGGATGACCGAAACAGGAATGTCCCTCGGTACGCCGCACTACATGAGTCCGGAGCAGGCAACGGCGGAGAAGGAGATCACCGCGCGCAGCGACGTGTACTCGCTCGGTAGCGTGCTCTACGAGATGCTGACGGGCAATCCGCCGCATACGGGGTCGTCGGCGCAGCAGATCATCATGAAAATCATCGTCGAGCCCGCAGAGGCCGTGACCAGGTATCGCAAGTCGGTGCCGCCGAATGTGGCGGCTGCGGTGGCGAAGGCACTGGAGAAGCTGCCGGCGGACCGCTTCGACAGCGCGAAGGCGTTCGCGGAGGCGCTCGGGAATCCGATGTTCACCGTCGCCGGCGCGGCAGGTGCGGCTGGCCGAACCGTCCACGGCTGGTCGCCGCGGCGACGGGGGGCGTATCTGGCCGGCGCGGCGCTCCTCGGCATCGCTGCGGCGAGCGCGGGCTTTTTGCTCCTGCGCGAGAAGCCGTCGGCGCCTTTGGTGGTGCGCTTCAGGATGGCGATGAATGCCGCACAGACCCTCGCGGTGCATACCGTCTTCGACACGCCACTGGCGCTCTCCCCGGACGGGAGCCACGTCACCTTTGTCGGCCGCGACTCCGTCACCGGCAAGGCGCATCTCTACGTGCGTCCGCTCGACCAGGTCACTGCGACCCTCCTGCCTGGGACGGAGAATGGCCGCAACCCCTTCTATTCGCCGGATGGGCGCTGGATTGGCTTCGTCACCGGCACGGACCAGAGCCTCCACAAAATCGCCGCGACCGGCGGGCCAGTCGGCCAGGTCGCCACCGACATCGGAACCGCGGGCACCCCCTCGTGGGGCGACGACCAGTTCATCGTCTACCCGTTGCCGGCCGGCAAGGGACTTGCGCGTGTAAGCGCTGGCGGCGGACCACCGACCATCGTGATCGATTCCACCGAGTTCTCGAGCGTCGGCGCACCCGTCGTCCTTCCCGGCAGTCGCGCCGTTCTCTTCTCGGCTTGTCGGGCCGAGACCGCTTCAGGCTGTCAGTTCTCGCTCCATGTGCTCGAACTGGCCACGGGGAAGGTCACGCGGCTTGTCGAGGGAGCGGGGCGCGGCTGGTACCTCCCGGGTGGCTATCTGCTCTATGCCACCACCGAGGGGGCGCTGCATGGCGTCCGGTTCGATGCTGCCAAGTTGGCCGTGACGGGTGCTCCGACGGCACTGCTCGACGCTCTCTCGGTCAGCCGAGTCGGGTACGCGCGCCTCGTGGTCTCCACATCGGGGACGATGGCCTTTGTCGAGGGGCAGGGACGAAATGACCACGTTGCGGTTCAGCTGGATCGTGTCGGGCGCGAGGAAGTGATCATTGCCAGGCCGGGCCCGTACGAACAGCCGCGATTTTCGCCGGACGGTCGCCGTATCGTGCTCACCATGCCGGACGCGAAGGAGGCGTCGCAGATCTGGATCCACGATCGGTTGTCTGGCACCACGGCGCAACTCACCTTCGAGGGGGAGAGCGAGCGGCCGACGTGGTCGCCCGACGGGAGTCGGGTAGGGTTTCCGACCCGGCGCGGCGGAGTGCTTTCTTACATCTGGTCGGCACCGGCCGATGGCTCGGGCCCAGGCCAGCGCGCGGGCGCGGGGCCCGAGATCGGCGGACCCGCCGCTGCGGTGTCGTGGACACGCGATGGCAAGTGGCTGGTGTTCGACGGCATCCCCACCGATGCCCGGACCAACGGATCGGAGGACATCTTCGCCCTCGCCACCTCCAGCCCGGCGGCGATGCGGCCCGTCGTGACCACGCCAGCGAACGAGCAGAGCGGCGAAGTGTCGCCCGACGGCAAGTGGTTGGCCTATCTCTCCGATGACACGGGAGTCTATCAGCTCTACGTGACGCCGTTCCTCGTTGCGGGAGGGCGGACGCTAGTTTCCGTCGGTGGCGCGCTCGAACCCGTCTGGGCATCGAACGACGAACTGGCTTACGTGAATAGCGACACCGACAGACTGACGCTTGCCCGTCTTGCGTTCGGCTCGTCAATCACGGTGACCCGCACCACGCTGTTCGACACTCGGCCGTTCCTTCGCGGCACTGTCTCGTGGCGCAACTTCGACGTGTCGCGTGATGGCAATCACTTCCTCTTCCTGCGACCATTGACCCGGGCGGCCACGGTCGAACCGATCATCGTGGTGAACTGGGTCGAAGAGGTGCGCCGGTTGATGGCCACGGCGGGGATTCAGTGAGCGCCACCCTCGCGCGCCTCACCGAGGCCCTTTCGACGTCCGACGTTACCGGACGCCTCATCGGCGTGTCATTATCATGCAGCATGCCTCCCGTGCTCGACCTCGAGTTGGCACGCCTCCGGGCCATGACCGCCTCGGAAAAAGTTGCAGTCATGCACTCGCTGTGGCGACAGGCGTGGTCACTGAAGGTGGCCGGGGTTCAAGGGCATCATCCAGATTGGT
>JANMSC010000477.1:0-7038 GCA_031388885.1 Gemmatimonadales bacterium
GTTCGACATGTTCGGCGTCGTTTTCCGGGGCCATCCCGACCTGCGACGCATCCTGATGTGGGACACGTACGACGAAGGCCACCCGCTCAGGAAGTCGTTCCCGCTACGCGGTCGCTTCTCGCGCTCGGAACAGACGCGGCAGGCGCTGAGCGCCAATCCCGAGGCGCACTATTCGATGGAGGAACTCTCGATCGCCGAGGCGTACGGCGACCTCCCTCGCGACATGCAGGCGCGCCTCGCCGCTGGCGAGCGCGGGGAAGTGTCGTGACGCGCTTGCTCGAGATGCAGCTGGGCACCCCCGGCGTGGATCGCCGCGGCAACATTCGCCAGGTGCCACTCGGCGTGCAGCGTCGACCGAGCGAGTCGGTTCACGACGATTTCGGCGCCGAGCATATGCTGGTGAATATCGGCCCGCAGCACCCGGCGACGCACGGGGTGTTGCGGCTCGTGATGGAACTCGAGGGCGAGACGGTGAAGCGGGTGATTCCGCACATCGGCTACCTGCACTCGGGATTCGAGAAAATGGGTGAGTACCGCCAGTACAACCAGATCATTCCGCTCACCGACCGCACCGACTACCTCTCGCCGATGGCGAACAACGTCGCCTTCGCACTGGCGGTCGAAGCGCTGCTTGGCATCGAGATCACGGAGCGCTGTCGACTCCTGCGCGTGATCGCGTGCGAACTCAGCCGGATCATCTCGCATCTGGTGTGGGCCGGTACGACCGGCATCGACCTCGGCGCATTCACGCCGTTCCTCTGGATGTTCGAGCAGCGCGAACGGGTGTACAACCTGCAGGAAGCATGGACCGGCGCCCGGCTCACGACCAGCATGACCCGGGTCGGTGGTCTCATGGCCGATGTGCCCGACGGCTGGGAACAGGGCCTGCGGCAGTTTCTCACGGAGTTTCCAACCACCCTGCGCGAAGTGGACACGATGTTTACTCGCAACGCGATCTGGATCGGCCGCACCCAGGGCGTGGGAGTGATTTCAGCCGCCGATGCGATCAACCACTCGCTGTCGGGCCCGATGCTGCGGGCCAGCGGCGTTGACTACGACGTTCGCAAGGACCGCCCGTACCTCGGCTACGACGACTTTGATTTCGACGTGCCGATCGGCGAGCATGGCGACATCTACGATCGGTACCGGGTCCGGATGGAAGAAATGTTGCAGTCGGTCCGCATTCTCGAACAGGCGCTGGCACGGCTTGAACCCGGTCCGATCAACGTGAGCGATCCGCGGATTATTCTCCCGCCCAAGACGCGCGCGATGACCGACATGGAAGCGATGATCTTCCACTTCAAGCAGGTCATGGAAGGCGTGCGCCCGCCGGTGGGCGAAGTGTATTTTGGGGTCGAGAACCCGAAGGGTGAGCTGGGGACCTACCTGGTGTCCGACGGAACGGCCAAGCCCGTGCGCTGGCGCATCCGTCCGCCCTCGTTCCTCAACCTCTCGGCGCTCCCCGTGCTCTGCGAAGGGTCACTGCTCTCCGACGTGATCGCGATCAATGCCAGCATCGACATCGTGATGGGTGAGATCGACCGGTGAGCGTCCATCAGCATGATGCGTATGTCCCGGTGTTCACTGGCGACGTGCTGGCACGCCTCGACGCGTTGCAGCCGAACTACCCCACGCGGATGGCGCTGTTGCTCCCGGCGCTGTGGATGGTCCAGGAAGAACGTGGTTGGGTGTCCGACGAGGGCGTGCACGAAGTGGCGCGGGTGCTCGAGCTCACGCCCGCGTATGTCCGCGGCGTCGTGTCGTTCTACACGATGTACCACACCCATCCCGTCGGCCGGCATTTCATCCAGGTCTGCACCACATCGCCCTGCAACATCTGTGGCGCCGAAGACGTGGTGCGGGCGCTGCTCGAGCAAACCGGGTGCGGTGAGCTTGGGGCCACGTCGCTGGACGGTCGCTTCACGGTGATCGAGACCGAGTGCCTTGGCGCCTGCGGCTTCACGACACCAATGCTGATCGACGATGACTTCATCGAGTCGGTCACGCCCGGTGGCGTGGCGGCCCTGCTCTCCCGGTACGCCTGATGGGTTATCCGCACCCGATTCATCCCAAGGAGACGCCGGTGCTGTCGACGCACTTCGGCGACCTGGCGGCGCGGACTTACGCTGGCTGGACCGAGCGCGGCGGTTACGCGGCGCTCCGCCAGGCACTGACGATGACACCCGAACAGATCGTCGACGAAGTGAAGGCATCGGGGTTGCGGGGTCGTGGCGGTGCAGGGTTCCCGACCGGCATGAAGTGGGCGTTCATGCCGAAGGCAGACGGCAAGCCCCACTACCTCTGCTGCAACGCCGACGAATCCGAACCGGGGACGTTCAAGGACCGCGAGATCCTGCGCTGGACCCCACACGCGTTGATCGAGGGGTGCGCCATCGCGGCGCTCGCGATCCGTGCCGAAGTGACATACATCTACATTCGCGGTGAGTACACTGACCCATATCGGATCATGCAGACGGCGGTGGAGGAAGCCTACGCGGCCGGCGCCCTCGGTCCGAACGCGTTCGGCTCGGGCAAGCGTCTCGAGATGGTGGTGCATCGTGGTGCCGGTGCGTACATCTGTGGTGAAGAAACGGCGATGATGAATTCGCTCGAAGGACGTCGCGGCAATCCCCGGATCAAGCCACCGTTCCCCGCGGTCGCAGGCCTGTTCGGGATGCCGACCACGATCAACAACGTCGAAACCCTCGCTGCGGTGCCGCACATCATCACCCGCGGCGGCGCATGGTACAGCAGCCTGTACCTGTCGAACCCGAAGAGCACCGGCACCAAACTGATCTCGGTGTGCGGTCATGTGCAGCGCCCCGGAACGTACGAAATCACGCTGGGCTTGCCGATGCGCGAGCTGATCTACGACATCTGCGGCGGCATGCTGCCTGGTCGGACTCTCAAGGCCGTTATCCCCGGTGGCTCGTCAGTGCCGATCATGACCCCCGAAGAAGTCGAGGGGTGCGCCACCGACTACGAAGGGATCGCGGCGTCGGGATCGCTCCTCGGCTCGGGCGGCATGATCGTGATGGACGACAGCACTGACCTGGTGTACCAGGTGATGCGACTGGCGCGCTTCTACGCCCACGAGAGCTGTGCCCAGTGCACCAACTGTCGTGAAGGCACGGCGTGGACCACGCGAATTCTCGAACGAATCCTGCGCGGCGAGGGGAAGGATACCGATCTCGCGCTCCTGCTTGATCTCGCCGAGAACATGACGGGCACGACCATCTGCGTGTTGAGCGACTCATGCGCCGCACCAGTGGTGAGCGGCATCGAGAAGTTTCGCGGCGACTTCGACGCGTATCTCACGGGTGCGCGAGCGCCCCTGACCGTGGGAGCTTGACCAGATGACGGTTGAGACAGTCGCGGTCACGATCGACGGCGTGGTGGTGCACGTGGCCAGGGGGAGCACGATCATCGAGGCGGCCAAGCAGGCCGGTGTGCTCGTGCCGCACTACTGCTACCACCCGTCACTGCCATCGCCCGCCGTGTGCCGGATGTGTCTGGTCGAAGTCGAGAAAATGCCGAAGCTCATGCCGGCATGCGTCACGCCGGTCGTCGACGGCCAGGTCGTGCGGGTGCACTCGGCGACGGCGAAGAAGGCGCGCGAAGGCGTGCTCGAGTTCCTGCTGATCAACCATCCGCTCGATTGCCCGATCTGCGACCAGGCTGGCGAGTGTGAGCTGCAGGACTTCGCGTTTCACGAGGGACGTGCCGGCACGCGGTACGCCGACTACGCCAAGCGGTACAGCCCGGTGGAAGACTTCGGCCCCGACATCCTCTACGTCGCGAACCGCTGTATCCTCTGCACCCGGTGTGTTCGCTTCATGGAAGATGTGGCGGACACGCCGGTGCTCGCGGTGGCCGAGCGCGGCGATCGCGCCTACATCGCACTCGACCAGTCCGAGCGCCTCGAGCATCCATGGTCGGGCAATGTGGTGGACCTGTGCCCGGTCGGTTCGCTGGTGTCGAAGGACTTCCTGCACAAGGCGCGCGCGTGGGATCTCGACAAGGCGGCGTCGATCTGCACCGGGTGCACCCAGGGCTGCAACGTCATGATCGAGACCCGTGACGCAGCCGTGGTACGCCTCCGGCCGCGGGCGAATCTCGAGGTCAATCGGCACTTCATGTGTGACATCGGTCGCCTCGACTACCGCTGGATGAATCGCGGTGATCGCGCGGAGGCACCGCTGTTTCGCGACGGCGAGCGCCTGGTGGCGACCGACTGGGAGACGGCGATCGCCCGCTTGCGTGCCGTCGTCGACGCATCTCGTGGCCCGATTGTCGTACTCACCGGCGGTCGCGCCTCAAGTGAGACGCTTGGCTGGGTGATGCGGATGCTCGATGGTCGCCCAGTGGTCGGGGCGATGAAGGTCCCGCTTGGTGACGAAGCGCCGCTCGGCCGAATCCCGAATCTGGCGCTGCGACGCGAGCGCGCCGCCAACGTCACCGGCGCGCAGCTGCTCGGCTACACCGCTGATTGGAATGCAACCCTGGCACAGGTTCGGGGTGATGGTGTCGTGATCGTCATCGATGCCGACCTCAGCGACGCCGAAGCCGCAACCATTGCCGCCGCGGGGCACCTCGTGCACTTCGCCACCATGGTTGACGACCGGCTGCGCGCCGCCGACTTGATCCTTCCGGTGACGATGATGACCGAGGAGCAGGGGGTGTACGTCAATCGCGACCGCAGGGCACAACGCTACCTGCCCGCGCGCAATGCTCCGGGCATGGCGCGCTCGGGGTGGTGGGTCGCGGCGCAAGTGTGGGCACTGGGAGCGGACGATCGTTCGGCGCCCGCAACCGCGTCGGAGGCTTTCGGTGCGCTCGCACCATTCGCGGGCCTCACCCATCGCGACATGGGCTACGGCGGGCTGGCGCTCACCGCCGGGGCGACGACCGCCTCATGACGCCAGAGATGAAAGGGTTCCTGCTGCTCAGCGTCATCAAGCTTCTGGTGATTTTCACGATGCTGATGGTCGGCGTGGCGTTGCTCACCCTGATGGAGCGGAAGGTGGCCGGATGGATGCAGAACCGGCTGGGACCAAACCGGGCCGGGCCGAGCGGGCTGCTCCAACCCGTGGCGGACGGGATCAAGAACTTCATCAAGGAGGAGACCCGGCCTGCATCGGCGACCGGCGCGATCTTCATCCTTGCACCGGCCTTGTCGTTCATCCCGGCAATGATGCTCCTCGCCGTGATCCCGTTAGCCGCACCGTTGCCGGTCAACATGGATGCGACGTGGCCATTGCTTGGGCACGTGGTCTTCCGCGGCGACCTGCCGATTTCGGTCGCCGACTTGCCGATCGGCTTTCTCTTTGTGCTCGCGTTCTCATCGCTCGGGGTGTACGGCGTGGCGCTCGCCGGCTGGTCGTCGAACAGTAAATACTCGCTCCTTGGCGGGCTGCGGGCGGCGGCCCAGATGATCTCCTATGAAGTCGCCATGGGGCTGTCGCTCATCCCGATTCTGCTCCTGACCGGCAACGTCGCATTCAGTGAAGTCATCCGGACGCAGCAACAGGGTCTCTGGTTCGTCGGGCCGCTTTTCCTGTCCTTCTTCATTTTCCTGGTGGCCAGTTTCGCCGAGACCAACCGCCTCCCCTTTGACCTCCCGGAAGCCGAGTCGGAACTGGTGGCGGGGTACCACTCCGAGTACAGCGCCATGAAGTTCTCGATGTTCATGATTGCGGAGTTCTCGCATATCGTGACCATCTCGGCGATGGTCGCCACCCTGTATTTCGGCGGCTGGGACATTCCCTTCACGACCTGGGACCAGCAAGGCGGAGTGCTCCAGACCATCGCGACCCATGCAGCGTTCTTCGCGAAGATGTTCTTCTGGATCTTCTTCGTCATGTGGATTCGGTGGACGCTGCCGCGATTCCGCTATGACCAGCTCATGGCACTCGGGTGGAAGGTGATGCTCCCGCTGGCACTGGCATACATCATGGTGATCGCGGGTGCGATCTGGGGCGCCGAACGTGCGCTCGGCTGGACGGCGCCGCGCGAGAAGGCCTTCTTCCTCCTTGCCGTCAACCTCGTGGTGGGGTGGCTGGTGTTCTTCCTGCTCGACCGGGGACGGATCGTGCGCGGTGGCGACCGTCGCGCCGAAACCATCGTACGAGCGGCTCGCGCCGCGGCGGGGGCCTGATGGCGATCGGTGTCAAGGTGATGGAGCGACCGACCAAGGGCGTGTCATACGTGCGCGCTACCCTCAAGGGCATGGCCCTCACGTTCAAGCATATGCTCCAGCCGCGGGTCACCATGCAGTATCCCGAGCAACGGAGTACTGAGGAGTGGCGTATCGCGACGCGCTGGCGCGGCACCCACCGGATGATGACCGACGAGCAGGGACGTTCGAAGTGTGTCGCCTGCGGACTATGCCCGCAGGTGTGCCCGGCCAACTGTATCAAGCTCGTGCCCGGCGAGGATGAAGACGGCAATCGGTATCCGCTCATTTACGAGATCGACGAGTTCCGCTGCGTGTTCTGCGGCTACTGCCAGGAAGTGTGTCCCGAGGAGGCGATCCACGTCGGGGTGCACTACGAGAACGCGGAGTACTCGCGCGACCGCTTTGTGTACGACCTCGAGCGCCTCTCGGCCCAGACCCACCAGGTCTCGACGCTGTGGGATCCTTCCGATCCACGGGGCCAATAGGTGGACGCCGTCACGATCGTGTTCTGGAGTTTCGCCGGCTGGTCGGTCGCCTCCGCGCTCCTCTGCATCACCAGAAAGAGCCCGGTGGCGTCGGCCCTGTGGCTCGTGTCGACCATGTTCGCCCTGGCGGGCATCTTTGTCCTGCTCAACGCGGAGTTTATCGCCGCGATCCAGGTGCTGGTCTACGCCGGTGCCATCATGGTGCTGTTCCTGTTCGTGATCATGCTGCTGAACGTCGATTCGCTGCCTCACCAGGCACGGCGGTGGCCCGCATACCTGCTGGGTGGCGGCCTGACGATGGTGCTGGTGGCCGAACTGTTTGTACTCCGCGGGTACGACACCGCGCGTCTGGCCAACGAGTTCTCCACGTTGGCT
>JANMSC010000486.1:0-11367 GCA_031388885.1 Gemmatimonadales bacterium
GACGCCGCCGCCGCCTCCCTCGGTTCAGGGTACGGCCAACTCGGCGCCGGCATCGGTATCGGCCTCGCCATCATTGGCGCTGGCATCGGCCTCGGCCGTATCGGTGGCCAGGTGGCCGAAGCGATCGCGCGCCAGCCCGAAGCCGAAGGGGCCATCCGCGGCGCCGGCATCCTCTTCGCCGCACTGCTCGAAGGCACCACGATCATCGCACTCGTTTTCGCCCTGCTGTTCAAGTTCGTCTAAACTCTCGTTATCAGGTGACGTCATGATGGTGTCGTTGCTATTGGCCCTGCAGGAGCACGGTGCGGCTGCCGCGGAGGGACTCAACCTCCCGGCGCCGTTCCGGCCGACGATCGGGCTGGTGATCTGGACCTTTGTCGTCTTCATCTCGTTGCTGGTGCTGCTGGCGAAGACGGCGTTTCCGGTGATCCTCAAGATGACCGTCGATCGCGAAGAGGCGATCACGAAGCAACTCGCTGACGCCGCCCGGTTGCGTGACGAGTCTGCAGCAACACTCGAGGAACAGCGCCAGCTCTTGGCTGGCGCGCGCGGTGAGGCTGTCGCGATCCTGGGCGAAGCGCGCCAGGCAGCGGAGCGGGAGCGGACCCTCGGACTGGAGAAGACTCGTGCCGAGCAGGAAGATCTGCTCGCGCGTGCACGGCAGGAGATCTCCGCTGAACGGGACCGCGCCATGGTCGAGCTGCGGCGCGAGACGGTTGACCTCGCGGTGGCTGCGGCGAGCCGGGTGGTCGGACAGTCGCTCAACAGCGCCGCCGATCGTCGGATCGTCGAGGAATACCTCGCCGGGATCGGGAAGAGCGCGTGAGGCCGGTCACGATTGCCCGCAATTACGCCGAGACGCTCTTCGCGCTTGCCGACAAGGCGGGTGCGCCCGAGGCATGGGGTGGGCTCATCGAAGAGACGGCAGCCGCCACCAGCACGCCATCAATCGAAGCCGTGCTTATGTCGCCCCGCGTCACCAAGGAAAAAAAGGTCGAGATACTGTCGGCCGCGCTGCACGGCGCACCGAGACCATTCGTGCTCTTTCTCGCGGCCATCGTGCGTCGCGGGCGGCAGATGCTCCTCGGCCAGATCGCCGACGAGTATCGCGGCCTGGTCGACATCAAGCTCGGCCGAGTGCGGGCCGGCGTGACACTCGCGCGCGAGGTCGATGCACTCACGCGGCAGGTGATCGTCGAGCGTCTTGCCAAGTCGATCGGCAAGGACGTGATCGCCGGGTTCACCATCGATCCGTCACTCCTCGGCGGCGTCGTCGTCAAGGTGGGCGATCGCGTGTACGATGGGTCAGTGAAGAAGCGGCTGGCGGTGTTGCGGCAGAGGTTGGTTAGCAGGTAACTGTCGACCTGTCGCGACATACCTTCCCCCACAATGGACAACGCCCACACTACTCGCCGCTCCCTCTTTCGTCGTGTGTTTGGCGACGCCGTTGAGCACGTCGCGCGGCTGACCGAAGACCGCATCGTGCAGCAACGCTACGTGCGGCCGCCCGGCGCGCTGCCCGAGGTCGGGTTCCTCGCGGCGTGTACCCGGTGCGGTAAGTGTGCTGCGGTGTGTCCGGTGGGCGCCATCCTGCATGTCCCGTCGCAGGGCGGACTCGCGGCGGGTACGCCGTTCCTCGAGCCGGCGCGGATCCCATGCATTGCATGCCCCGATATGCCTTGCGCTGCGGCGTGTCCGACCGACGCGCTGACCGTTCCGCTTGACGGGTGGGCTGGCGTGACGCTCGGCAGGATCGAGTTCCACCCCGACCGGTGCATTACCTTCGAGGGTCAGGAATGTGGTGTGTGTGTCGCGGCTTGCCCCGTCGGTGACGCGGCGCTCGCGCTCGACGACGAAGGTCGCCCGATCCTGCGTGCCGAAGGCTGTGTTGCCTGCGGCAAGTGTGTGCGTGAGTGCATCACCAGTCCGTCGTCGTTGACCTTTCATCTGCCGGAGCGCTGATGGCCGAAGTTCCCTACCGCGTGGAGAAACCGTGGGGTCATGAGTTGGTGTGGGCGCTGACAGATCGATACGCTGGCAAGGTCCTGCACGTGAAGGCGGGGCATATTCTCTCGGTGCAGTATCATCATCGCAAGGACGAGACGATGCATGTGCTCCAGGGTGAGCTGATCCTCCGCACGTGGCCCTCCGAGGGCGCGGCGCCGGTGGAGCGTCCGTTCCGTGCCGGTGAGAGCATGCACATCCCGCCGCCAACGATTCACCAGATTGAGGCCGTCACGGATACCGATGTCCTCGAGGTGTCCACGCCCGAACTCGACGACCTCGTGCGCATCACCGATCGGTACGGGAGAACGTGACCGGATGCAGGTGATCATTCCGCTCGCAGGGAAGGGCTCGCGACTCCGACCGCACACCCACCTCACACCGAAGCCGATGCTCAAGGTCGCCGGCCGACCAGTGATCGACTGGGTCATGGACCGCCTCGATGGCCTGCACATCGAAGAGTTGATTTTCATCACGGGTCACCTCAAGGATCAGGTCGAGCAATACGCACGGGCGCGGTATCGCCTGCCGTCACGGTTTGTGGAGCAGCGGGTCCAGGACGGCACGGCCGGCGCGGTCAATCTTGCCCGGCCGCATGTGCACGGTCCGGTGATGATCGTCTTCGTCGACACGGTGTTCGAGGCCGACCTGAGTCTGGCGGAGAAGACCGACGCCGATGGGATCATGTGGGTCAAGGAAGTCGAGGACTACCAGCGGTACGGCGTGGTGGTGACCGATGCCAGCGGGTACATGACCCAGATCATCGAGAAGCCGTCCGAGCCGATCTCGAAGCTTGCCAACATCGGGCTCTATTACATGCGCGACGTCGAGGCGCTCTGGGCCGGTATCGATCACACCCTCGCCGCGCCACAGCACAAGGGCGAGTACTA
The DNA here is from genome assembly GCA_031388885.1 of Gemmatimonadales bacterium. Classification (GTDB taxonomy): domain Bacteria; phylum Gemmatimonadota; class Gemmatimonadetes; order Gemmatimonadales; family GWC2-71-9; genus Palsa-1233. The sequence goes on from JANMSC010000486.1 coordinate 2,895, forward strand.
CCTGACCGATGCGTTCCAGCACATGATCGACCACGGCCGACGTATCCTGACGGCCGAAGTTGGCGGGTGGTACGACTGTGGCCAGCTCGAGACTACCCTTGAGACCAACGGCATCCTGCTCAGTCATGGCGCCGCACGGCATCCTGGCGTGCCGCCCGATGTGCACCTGGTCGAGCCGGTGCTGATCGAGGAGGGGTGCGTCCTTGAGCGCTGCACCATCGGACCGAACGTGTCGCTCGAGTCGGGCAGCACGGTGCGGGATTCCACCGTGTCGCATGCGATTGTCGGCGCGCACGCCATGATCGACCGGTCTGTCGTGAGTCACGCGATGCTCGGTGAACGCGTGAGAATCTCCAACTTCAAGGGCTCCGGCACATTCGGCGCACATAGCGAGGTCGTGGGCGAGTGACTGCACTAGACGGGCTTCTTGCATCGTATCTCGACCTGGCGCGCCACCTCGACCCGCTGCGGCATCCGTTTGAGGCGCCCTCGAGCCTGCAGCACGCGCTCGGGCGCTTCGACGCCCCGTGGTTGCGTGCCCAGGTTGTCGCGTTGCGTGCGATCGCCAACGCGGTCGAAGATCTCGACGAAGTCGAGGTGCTCGAGGACGAAGTCGATCGCACCATGCTGATCGACATGATCCGGGCCGACGCCCTCAGGCTCGAGGCCTCGGTGGGCGGCGAGCTCGTCGATCCGGTGGCGCCGCTGGGTCACGCGGTCGCAGCGCTCGACATGTTGATGGAGGAGCGCTTCACCGGTAACGAAGAGGCGGCGCTGCGCGATCGTGTCGCCGCGCTCCCCGAGCTGCTCGCGGCGCTGTGCAACGACTCGCGCGCGGTCCCCGAGCATCTCGTCGGCTTGGCGCAACTCGAACTGGCGGCGTTGGCCGAAGCAGTTGACGAAGCGTCCGAGCGCCTGGATGACGCCGCGGTGCAGCCAGCGCTTGCAGCCATTGGTGATTGCCGTCAGTGGCTCGACGACCCGACGCGCCGAGCGGCGACTGCGGGCCTCTCCGAAGCGGCGCTCGATGGCATTCTCTCCACACTTGTGAGCGAGCCGGTTGGTCACCGCGGCACGCTGCGATTGCTCGAGCTGCGTCGGGCGGGCGTTGAACGATCGCTCGCAGGCGCCGCGGAGGAGCTCGGTTCCGACGACGGTCTGAGTGTTGTGCGGGCGTTGCGCGAGGAGCGCCTGTCTCGCGACGACGCGGACGCCGCATGGCACGCCGAATGGCAGCGCGTTGGCGACGAACTCGGTGCGCTTGGACTGCCCGTGGTGCAACTCGACCCGACCGGCGCGGCGCCGGTCGGGATCGACGATGCGTGGTCGTTCACGGCGATCGCTGTCCGCGCCCATGCCGCGTACCTCTTCGACGCCGCACGAGCGAACCAGCCTCGCGCCGTGCGACGACTTCTCGTCGCGCCCGGGTTGGTCGCTGGCTGGGGTCGCACCGTGGCGGCGCTCTTGCGCCCCACGTCGGTGTTCGGCACGCCCGAACGCCGCCTGATGATGTCGCATCGCGCCCTGATCGAGTGTGCCGCGGCCGAAGCGGACCTGTTGCTGCACGGTGGGCACGCCGACGTGGCAGCGCTCGAGGCCCGGGTGCAGCTGTCGGCGGGACTCACCGCCGACGAGGCCCGACGGGTGGTGCTCGGCGCATCGGCGAGTCCGTTCGAGGCGCTTGCCGCGGCACTAGCCCACGAGGGATGGCAGGCGTGGTACGCTGAAGACGGTGGCGACCCGGTAGTCTTTCTGCTGCGCGCCCTCGAACAGGGCGGCCTGGCGGTGCCGCTAGCGCGATGGGCGCTCACAAGCTGACTCGCCTTCCGCCGGTCGTTCGCGGTCTCTCGCTCGTCTCCGGCCTCAACGATGCCGCCAGCGAGATGGTGTATCCGCTCCTTCCGGCGTTCCTCACCGGTACCCTCGGCGCACCGGCGGCGCTTCTCGGTGTCCTCGACGGCGCCGCCGATCTCGCTGCCTCACTGGTGCGCGTCGTGTCGGGTCGTCTGGCCGACCGTTCCTCCAGGCGGCATTCGCTGGTGCTTGGCGGATACGTGATCGCGGGTGCGATTCGTCCGCTCATCGCAGTGGCACAGTCCGCTGGTGTGGTGATTGGCCTGCGCGTCGCCGATCGCATCGGCAAGGGACTGCGTTCGCCGGCCCGCGACGCAATGATCGCCGACGCAGTACCGCAGCACATGCGGGGACGGGCGTTCGGTTTTCACCGCTCATTCGATCATGGCGGTGCAGTGGTCGGTGGCTTGCTCGCATGGTTGCTGATCAACCAGGGACTCACGCCGCGACAGGTCATCGGGTGGAGCGTCGTCCCCGGAATTCTGGTAGTGGTGGTGCTGGTGCTCACCCTGCGGTCGAATACCGACGCGAGGCCTGCCGCGACGCCAGTGCCGGTCGCGCCGTTTCAATCGGCGCGAGCGATGTCCCGCCCGGCGGCGGCGTTCTGGCCCACCCTGATCTCACTTGCGTTGATTCTTGTCACGCGGTTGCCGGAGACGCTGCTCATTCTGCACCTGCAGCGTGGCGGTGTGGCGCTCGCAATGGTTCCACTCGCCTGGGCGGGGCTGCACGTCGTGCGTAGTTCCGCGGCCTACCCGGCGGGTCGGCTGGTCGATCGGATCGGAGAACGGGGTGTGGTTGCACTCTCCGGTGTGCTCGGTGCCGCTGGCGCGTACGCCTTCAGTGTCGCTGCGACCCCGATGGCGCTGATTGGTGCCTTCCTCGGGCTTGGCCTGGTGACCGGCATCGGTGAGCCAGCCGAGAAGACGCTGGTGGCGCGACTCGCGCCGAGAGGGGCGGGCCGCGCCTTCGGCGAGGCACAGGCGCTGCTCGGCCTGGGCGCACTCTCGACCGGCCTGGGGTTCGGATTGCTGGTCGATGCGCGTGGCAGTGCGGCGGCGCTGCTGATCTCGGCCATCGCCGGGGTCGTGGCCACTGGCGGATGGCTGATCGCGAGCAAACAGATAGTTAGCTGAACAAGTAAAATGCTATGGTCTGGCGCAATGGACTGAATCCGGCAGTGTCATTGTGTTCCGTCGACAACGTTAGTCGGCTAACTAACTCTTGCCTGTCGGGAGCCGGTCGCTGAGATTGGCTCCCTTCGTCGTGCCAACCCTTACCGCGGATATGCCTCATGACGCACCTCGACCCGTCGGCCGGCCGAGTGGATGAACTCTTTGGTGTGGACACCTTCTCCAAGCAGGTGATGCAGAAGCGACTTCCCAAGGCGGTGTACAAGTCGCTCGTTCGCACCATCGACCTGGGCGAGACGCTCGACCCCAAGGTGGCCGACGTCGTGGCTGCCTCGATGAAGGATTGGGCGGTCGAGCGTGGCGCCACCCATTTCACGCACTGGTTCCAGCCGCTCACCGGCCTCACCGCCGAGAAGCACGATTCGCTGGTGTCGCCGGACGGGATGGGCGGGGTGATCTACAACTTCTCCGGCACCGACCTCACGCAGGGCGAACCGGATGCGTCATCATTTCCGTCGGGCGGCCTGCGTGCGACGTTCGAGGCTCGTGGTTACACCGCATGGGATCCGACGTCACCGGCATTCCTGACGCGCAATGGCAAGGCGACCACCCTCTGTATCCCGACCGGATTCGTGTCGTGGACCGGCGAGGCGCTCGACACGAAGATCCCGCTGCTGCGGTCGATGGAAGCGCTCTCGAAACAGGCGATGCGCATCCTGGCCTTCTTCGGCACCAACAGCAATGTGACGCGTGTGCTCACCACCGTTGGCCCGGAGCAGGAATACTTCCTGGTGGACAAGGAAATCTTCTCGCGGCGTCCCGACCTGGTGACCTGCGAGCGAACGCTGTTTGGCGCTCGGCCTCCCAAGGGTCAACAGCTCGAGGACCATTACTTCGGCGCTATTCCGGCGCGAGTGCTTGCCTTCATGGCCGACGCTGAGGAGGAAATGTTCCGCGTAGGCGTGCCCGTCAAGACGCGTCATAACGAGGTCGCGCCGGGTCAGTACGAGATCGCACCGCTATTCGAGATCTCGCACATCGCGTCCGACCACCAGATGGTGCTGATGGAGATCCTGCGTCGTGTGGCCGACCGCCACGGGCTCAAGGCGCTGCTGCACGAGAAGCCGTTTGCCGGTGTCAACGGCAGCGGCAAGCACAACAACTGGTCGATGGCGACCGACTCCGGCGTCAACCTGCTCGACCCGCAGGACGACACCCACACCAACATGCAGTTCCTGGTGTTTCTGTGCACGGTGATCCGTGCCGTGGACATTCACGCCGACCTGCTCCGCGCGTGCATTGCCGCCGCGGGCAATGATCACCGCCTCGGCGCGAACGAGGCGCCGCCGGCGATCATCTCGATCTTTCTGGGTGAGATGCTGACCGACATTCTGTCGCAGGTGGAGCAGGGTCTGCCGAAGCGCACCCTCAAGGGTGGCACGCTCGACCTCGGCGCGCTCACGTTGCCGCAGCTCCCACGGCATTCGGGCGATCGCAATCGCACCTCACCCTTTGCGTTCACCGGCAACAAGTTCGAGTTCCGGGCAGTCGGGTCCACGGCGTCGGTGGCGTGGCCCAACACGGTGTTGAACACGATCGTTGCGGAGTCGCTCGATGTTGTGGCGACCGAACTCGAGAAGGCCGCCGGAGTGAACCCGACGCCGGCCAGGATGCAGTCGGCCGTGCTGGCCGTGCTCAAGCGGCTGATCAAGGAGCACAAGCGGGTCGTGTTCGACGGCGACGGATACTCGAGTGACTGGCATGCTGCTGCGGCGAAGCGTGGCCTGCCGCACCTCAAGGAATCGGTCGACGCGTTCCCGGTGCTCAAGTCCAAGAAGACGGTCGAGCTGTTCAAGAAATACGGCGTGCTCACCAAGGCCGAGGTCGAGTCGCGCCATCACATCGCGGTGGAGAAGTACGTCAAGCAGCTGGTGATCGAGGCGGAGACAATGGTGAGCATTGCGCGCACGCAGATCGTGCCGGCCGCGCTCAGGCACCAGCGCCTGCTGGCCGAGACGATCACCGCGACGGAAGGCGCCGGGGTCGATTGTGATGACACGGTGCAGGAATTGACGGCGTTCACTGGGATGGTGCGTGATGTCCGCAGTGGAGCGGATGCCCTCGATGCAGCGTGCGCGTTCCACGACGACGATGGGATGAAGCACGCGCTGTACATTCGCGCCAAGGTCCGGCCCGCGATGGCGACGTTGCGCGCGGCGGTCGATGCGCTCGAACCGCGGGTTGCGGCAGACCTGTGGCCGCTGCCGACATACAGGGAGTTGCTGTTCTTGAAGTGATGCGAGAAGGGAGAAGGGAGAAGGGAGAAGGGAGAAGGGAGAAGGGAGAAGGGAGAACACGGGATCACGCTTTCTGCGCCCCCATCTCCCATCTCCCTTCTCCCTTCTCCGCCTCAACGTATTGTCCCACAACGACTTCACGTTCGGGGTACAGTTCCTGCACTCACTTCAGGCACACCTACAGTTCGCCTGGAGCCGTCGTGTCCCATGTCGTCAAGGCTGCCGTGTTCACCGCCATCGCGTTGGGTCTCGCGTCGCCTGTCCAAGCCCAGGACGGCCCGCAACGCTGCCTCTTCTTTGATGGCGCGCCGTTGACGCATGGCTACGCAGACATTGGTGTGACCTTTGACGGCAACGCGTCGATTCTCAACGATTGCACCGGGTTCGGACCGGTGGGCGAGATTCCCGGTCCGTACTTCGAACGCGTCACGCTGCTTCAGCCGCGCGACGGATTCTCGATGTGGATCGGCGCATCCTCCAAGGTCGTGTTCCGTTTCTATCTCGATGGCGTGGAGCAGCACAACACGGGGTCGATGCAGTTCTTGCCAACGGGTTGGGTCAATTACGGTTGGCAGGGGGCGTTCGACGCCATGGAAATCGAAGGTGTCCGCGTGTTCACGTTGGACCAGCCGTACCAGCTGGAAGATCCCCTCGCCACGCTCGACGATCCGCCGGCAGACGGCGACGAGGGAAACCCTCCCCCTGATGAAGGGAAGCAAGAACCAAACGCCGAGTTCTTCCCCGACGAACCGCCGCTCGGCGGCGACGCGCGCCTGGGCGACGAGCAGACAACCGATGTGGTCCCCGAACCCGCGACGATGACGTTAGTCGGCAGCGGACTGGTGGGACTGGCCGCGGCGCGACGTCGGCGCAAGCAGAAGCTGGAGGCAGAACTGGAGTAGAGGGAAGGGAGAAGGGAGAAGGGAGGGGCGCGCTAACAGCAGCGCGACACGCCGGAATACTTCCCTGTCACATAGTCATCGAAATACTCCTGTTCCGTCATCGGTGTCGCGCCGGGGTGGGCGCGTGTCGTGTGTTCGAGGTAGGCCGTGTAGTCCGGCATCCCGGCAACGCCACGTATCACGGCGCACGCATGCTGCCACCAATGCATCGCCGCACCTATCATGTCGACGCCTCGACCGACCACTCCCGCGTCGTACCGTTCGGCGTTCGACCTATCCACACCTTTGCCGATGCGAGCACCACGGCCCACGTGACCACCAGGAAGACCGCAGCCAAAGTTGCGTTCACTCGGTCGTTGAAGATGAGGCGCCCGCCGCGCGACGGGTCGAGTGCGCCCGCAGCAACGTCGGACGCCACTTGCGCCGCGTGACTCAGGAATCCGATGCGCACGTCAGCGTGGAACACCTTCTGCCATGCCGCCGTCGTGGTGATGACCAGCAACCACGACAATGGAACCAGCGTGACCCACGCGAAGCGTGCCTTGCCGTATCGGATCAGCAGCGTCGTGCCGACACTCAGCGCAACCGCAGCGAGCAACTGGTTACTGATGCCGAAGAGGGGCCAAAGCGAATTGATGCCCCCCAGCGGGTCGGTGACGCCCTGCAACAGGAACCAGCCCCAGCTAGCGACCACCGCTGCCGACGCAATCACCGTGGCGGGATACCACGACGTGCGCGCCATCGCCGGCCAGATGTGACCGGCCAGTTCCTGAAACATGAAGCGTCCCACTCGCGTGCCGGTGTCGACCGTGGTGAGGATGAACAACGCCTCGAACATGATCGCGAAGTGATACCAGACCGCCGTGAGTGACGGTCCGAACGCGCCGGCAAAGATCTGCGCCATCCCGACGGCGAGCGACGGAGCGCCACCGGTCCGCGCCAGAAGCGACGACTCGCCCATCGACGCGGCGAGGGCTTCCATCTGCCCCGGCTGCAACGTGAAGCCCCACCCCTGGATCGTCGCGACCGCGGCATCAGCGCTCCCGCCGAGGGTGGCGAGGGGCGCATTCATCGCGAAGTACACGCCTGGGTCGAGCACGGACGCGGCGATGAGCGCCATGATGGCGACGAACGACTCCATCAGCATCGCGCCGTACCCGATCAACCGCGCGTCACTCTCCTTCTCGATCATCTTGGGCGTGGTGCCGCTCGCGACGAGCGCGTGGAATCCCGAGATTGCACCGCATGCGATGGTGATGAAGCAGAACGGAAAGAGGGCGCCCGCAAACACCGGCCCCGAGCCGTCGACGAACCGTGTGACCGCCGGGAGCTGGATCTCGGGGAGCGTCAGCACGATGCCGAGTGCGAGCGCCGCGATGGTTCCGATCTTCAGGAACGTCGAGAGGTAGTCGCGCGGGCAGAGCAGCATCCACACCGGAATGACCGACGCGATGAAGCCGTACGCGATGATCCCCCATGCGATCGTGACACCATCGAGCGTGAAGAGCGGCGCGAGGGTTGGCGACGCCGCGACGGTTTGGCCGGCGACGAGCGCCACCAGCAGCAGCACGACGCCCGCGGCGGTCGCCTCCAGCGTGCGTCCGGGTCGCCACACTTTCATCCAGAACCCCATGCCAAGCGCGATCGGAATGGTGCACAGGATGGTGAACACGCCCCAGGGCGAATGCTCGAGTGCCTTGACGACCACGAGCGCGAGCACAGCCAGCAGGATCACCATGATCGCGAGGATCGCGGTCATCGCGAGCAAGCCCGCGACCGGCCCGATCTCCTCTTTGGCCATCTGGCCCAGCGACTTCCCATCCCGTCGCATCGATCCGACGAGGATCACGAAGTCCTGCACCGCGCCGCCCAGGATCACGCCGACAACAAGCCAGATCGTGCTCGGCAGGTACCCGAACTGCGCAGCCAGCACCGGTCCGACGAGCGGGCCCGCGCCGGCGATCGCGGCGAAGTGATGCCCGAAGAGCACCCAGCGTGGCGTTGGCACGAAGTCGCGTCCATTCGCCAGCCGCACCGCAGCCGTCACGCGCCGATCGTCAAGCGACAGGACGGTGCGGGCGAGAAAGCGGCTGTAGAATCGGTAGGCGACGAGGTAACTGGCGACGGCGGCGAGGATCAACCAGGCGGCGTTGATCGTCTCACCGCGGTGCAGGGCGATCACGCCCCAGCCGGCCGCACCTGCGAGCGCGATGGCGATCCAGAGAACGAAAGGCATGCAGGAAAGTAGAGATAGGAGAAGGGAGGAGGGAGGAGCGGCGGTTCCGTC